>NVWB01000062.1 GCA_002733575.1 Blastopirellula sp.
AACACTGACGTTCACCCCGGCCAATTGGAATCAGGCTCAAACGGTGACCGTGACCGGTATCGATGACCTGACGGCCGACGGGAATCAGAACTCGACCGTGACAATTTCAATTGACGATGCCAATTCCGACAATGCCTTCGACGCTTTAGTAGATCAAACGGCAACTGTCACCACCACCGATAACGACGTGGCAGCGTTCACAATTACCGAATCTGCAGGCACGACCGTTTCAGAATCTGGTTCCACTGATAGCTTTACCGTGATGCTCGACAAGCAACCGCTGACCGAGGTGGTCTTTAACTTGGAAAGCAGCGATACCGGCGAAGCAACGATCGACAAGTCAACACTGACATTCACACCGGCCAATTGGAATCAAGCCCAGACGGTGACCGTGACTGGCATTGATGATGTGATAGTTGATGGTGACCAGAATTCGACGATTACCATCAGCGTTAACGACGCTACTTCGGACAACGCCTTCGACGCGTTGGTGGATCAAACGGTGAGTGTGACCACGACCGATGATGGAGATGCACATCCACCGGCAATTTTTGATATGGCATTGGTTCAGTTGCCCACATTCACAATGAGTGATGGCAGCGTTGCTTCTGTCCCCGTCTCCATGGCTGAAGTGCATGAATGGGAAGAATTCTATCTCGAAATATTTATGCAGCTTCCTCCGATGACAGTTCACCCATTAACTCAGGTTCAGTTCACATTGGATTTTGATAACGCACTGTTTCAGTTAGATCTGGCGAACCGAGAATTGGGAGGGGCAGTAGAAAGCCTTACGCAAAATAGTGTGACAGGTCAGGCAACTTTTACTGCAACGATTCAACAAGGTTTAACGAATTATGCGGCAGACAGCCCTGTTTTGATCGCAAGATTTCCTGCTTCGACTAGCATCATAGCAAATGTAAATGGCGTCTATCCTGATGAATCGAATTCCTCATTGCCTGTTATGAGTGCGGCTCAGGTGATACTTGATCAACTTGTTGATCCTGTTGTCAGTTCAACAGCAGCCAACATCCCGACTTCGGTTAGAGCAGTTAGGTATGATATCAATGATAACAATAGAGTCGACTTATCCGATTTATCGATGCTAGTAAATTCTTTTGGGTTGGATGTCAACAGCAACCCAATTGCTTATCGAGCAGACTTTGATAAAGATGGTAGAGTCGGCCTAACCGATCTTTCACGCTTAGTGAATCATTTTGGCTATCAACAAGGTGATAGTCACGAAATCGTTTTCCCTATTACTCAAGAGCCAGAAAGCATTGAATTAGAAAAGACGATGCTTTCTGAGGAAGTAGTTTCAAATGTTGTTTATCTGAAAGATACTAATCTAATACCTACGGGGAATATACCTGAGGTATTGCACCCGTTTTATGACCATGAAACAATCATAATTTCCGAACTTTGGGATACACCATCCCTCGGGAACCCAAGCATCCGTTCCGAAAGCAAACCGAACACGTCTAAATCTACATTGATCAAACCTTCTCTTTTTCTTGACCAGCTATTTGAATCAGAAGATCAATTGCTAGACCTAGCTGCTCAGCTGGATGATGATTATCTGGCTGTTGATGATCTAGAAACAGTAATTGATGATCTATTTGCGGAGTGGGGAGAGGAAGAATAGAACTCCCGCCCAAGAATTGTGGACACGAGGTTTAGGTTATGCGGCTTGTTCAAAACCAACGGGGCTCAGGTAGTCGAGTGAAGTCGCTTGCGGTTGTAAAACCGATATATTCAAAAATACTGCAACGCACTTCTGAGCAATTTTAGATAGCAGAGATCAGTTTTGTCCGTCTGTTGCACAGGGCAATCCGATTAGAAGCGGTTCAGAAAATCCTGAAAAGTAAAATATACGTTAGTCGTACCCCCAACCAATGGTTATTTTACTTTCTGAGAAACTTGGCGTAACTGTTTGTGGTTAATAGACTTAATCAGCAAGACCAAAAACCGGTTTGAGGCGAGATTCTAGATTGAACTTGTTGAATTACTCCTTTTGCTGCGTGAACAGTTGAGGACTCTCGATTTGTAAGTGAAATGTATCCATCCACAACCACGGCCATAGTATCCTCTTTTTGATTGAATGCCCATTAGGAATTGTGGGCAACGCTAGTTTGAAACATGGGCAGATGTATGTTTCGTACTCGACAAACTAAGCGTGTGGGTATCCAATAACTTTTTAAGTTCGTTCTAGCAAACTCACCTCTTAAAACTGCACAGGATTCTGTAATATGAGAAGTTCATCAAGACCTAGCCTCAGAGTCCATCAAGCAATTTCTAATCAATTGTAAGGCATGGGAAGAGCTATGTAACGAGTTAGCAGTAAAGGTGGGTGATGTACTGGATGGCTTTCAAGGCAAGAGTATGGTCTTACAAGCTAAGGTATGGATGCAGACTATAGTTGACCTAGAATCCATCGAGAATTGCGATTTTGAAAGTGACGTTCGCGTACTAAGGAAGGCGTCTTTAGAAAGTTTGGAGATGTGGTCTTGTCCCTAATGAACTAGGTGACCACCCCTTAACTAAGGCGGACATCCACAAGATGCCCTGCTTCAGGATTCGCAATGTTCACTTACCTTATCTTTCAATTTGTTTGGCGATTTTTTTCTACAGACATGTTACACCGTCATTACGTGATCGATAATTGCATCACCAATCGCCTTTGCGAGCTTAGGGGGGACGGCATTTCCAATCATGCGGCTAACAGCTCCGCGATTTAGTACTTCTTCCTGAGGCCAAAAATCATATCCACGCGGGAAGCTTTGAATTAACGCAGCTTCTCGTAGACTAATCGAGCGATCTTGCTCAGGATGCCCGAATCGACCATTGCCAATGCCAGTGCATAGAGTCGTCATCGTAGGAGCAGGCTTATCCCACCACATGCGGCCATAGATAGAATGGTATCCCTTGCCGCTCTCCTTCCGATGGCATTCAAGAACGAGTTCATCAGGCCAATCACGATGGCAGCCGCCGTCATGAGGAGTTGCTTGAATCCGTCGCAAATTCATCTCAGATAATTGCGAGGCCACATGAAGGCTATCGCTTGGATGCTGCTCCCCAGATTTCAGCGGTGGAAGGCCGCTAATTGTTTGTCGGACAGTCCTCCGTTTGCTAGGAGTTTTATAGCGGCCATCTGGTATTGAGATTTCGCCTAGTCGAGAAGCTAGAAGAACTAGCCGTTTGCGAGACTGGGGAACTCCATAGTGATCGCAGTTGACGACTCGCCAATCGATCCAATATTTGAGTCTCTCCAGGGTGCGTACAAATCGACTAAAAACCTCGTGACCTCGGTTGGCCAATTCCGGTACGTTCTCCATGGTCACCAATTCAGGCTTTATATTCTTTACAATGCGTCCGAATTGGTTTAACAGATCCCATGATTGATGCTCACGTAGACCATTCGTCAGCTTGGAGAATGGCTGGCATGGAGCACAACCCGCAAGCAGTCGGTACTCGCATTCACCAAAGAGATTCTCAATAGAGGTGGGATTTATTCGCCCAACATCCCAATCTAAAAATAAAGCACCGGGGTTGTTCTGTGAGTAGGCGAACTCTGCTTGCCTGTCTATGTCGAGCCCTGCATCGACACGTATTCCTGCTTGCATCAAGCCGTGAGTCAGTCCACCTGCTCCGCAAAAAAGGTCGACCGCGCAGACTGGACTGTCCAAAGTGATTTGACGCAAGCGATTTTCGACGACACTACTTACCAACGATAACCTCCATACGTATAACACCTTACCTATTAAACAATCCAAACCTTACCAAACTTAGAAGGGGCGATCAACCAGCGAATAAATAACAAATCCAAGACGCAATCAAGGTTTAATTAACTAAAAACTCTTACTAATCCGGGGCTAACTAAAAAGAGGAGCAACTGTTAGCTATTAGAACTCCTGGATTATCATTTTCCCCGCTGAACGCTCGTAATGGATGCAAATAGCACGATGTATATACTCTTCACAGCTCCACTCCCTGTTATGCCACATTCACGGCATCGGCCACCGCTTTCAACGTGTAGCCATCCCCCATCACCAGATTCGCCGCGTCCCGCCTAAACTCATCCAAAAAAACTCGGCGAACCCGCTTTTTTTCAAATTAAGCTGCTTCAATTTAGCTTGCATCGCTTCCTCTTAATAGAATTATGAAATATTCATAGGGAGTCCACAACTCTTGGGCTAGGGCAGTGAGGAACGCAACTAACCTTCACCATACACACAAAGAGACCAGGCTCTTCGATCGGATGGATTTGACGGTATTTCAAAGAAATTTCGTGGTTGCATGTGCCGGCCTCTGATGACACGTTTACGTGATGCAGCGAGGCCAAATAGCCAGATTCGCTGTCCTAGTCTTGCATTTCCGAGGAGATGTCGAGTGGTATCCAAGCGTTGGATGCGAACACGTTGAGATGACGCTGCCTGAATATCCAAGCTAGTGAGATTTTCTTTTGACGTAATTTTCGTGATTACGCCCCATGCGTCTAGAGCTTGACGTCCATCGGGTAATCCATCTCGCCAAAATTGAGGCGCTAGTTCAAGATAAGTTGGGCAAACGTGTCTATGCGGACAGAGACCGCATGCAGATCCTGGGTTGGACTGCGACTCTGAAGATTGCTCTACGTTGGCTGGAAGGCAAGACAAGAATCCATCCAACCACATGTTGGTTTGTTCTATGTGATGTCTGTCAAATTCAACGCGGTACTCACGTTTTCCGGTCGAAACAGACAATTCTACTTTAGAGTCTGGCCGATGACTTAGGACAGCTAGACCATAGAGGCGAAGCTGGAGTTGAATCGATGGAATAACTTCTCCAGCCTTGTCTAATACCTTGCCTCCCTTGTGGTCTCGAATCACCACCGTCTCATTCGGGAGAATCTCAATCAAGTCCATTTTTCCAGTTAATCGCAGTGTTTCAGACTGGATCCTAACTTCTGGCCATCTGCCGGGTCCGATCAGATCGACGAAACTCCGGCCGATATGCCGTGCCATGGGTTTCGTTTTACGAAATAGTGGTGCATGCTCAAGAAGAGAAGTGGCAGCCGATACATGTTCCCGAACGTAGTTAAGCCATTGAACCTCGGTGAACGTATTTGATAGTGCTCCGAAGTGTGCAGTTTCCTCGGAAGAACTAAGCGTAGCCTCCTCTACGGAAAGCAGTCGATAAAACTCGGCCTCAACTGCTGCTCGAAGATCGTGACTTCGTTCGATCCTCCCCCGAGTCGCGTTTTCAAGTAATCGGTGCGTAACGGATCCGAGGGCCGCGCGAGGGTGAGTAATCAGGTTTGGATATGAACTTGACGCTTTGAAAAGCGTTCGTAACCGACATTCGAGGCCTTGAGCTAATTGGGATGGGCTCCACATAGTCGGAGAGACAACACTGCTAACTGCTGGTGGGAGTGGTCTCATAAGGTAAACTTTCCCTTTAGGTCTTGGTAAACCTTTACTTGTCGACGCGATAGTTCGAATGTGTCGGTGAATTCAATTTGTCCAGCCTCTAGCTCGTTAATAGTGTCAGCGATCAAACCACGAGAGCACGTTGGGTCCCAGAGCGGATGACAGACTACCACCCAGTTATTTGTGTTAGGTTGGAATCGAAACGCGGGCAGCGGAGTGTCCCGAAGAACGTCATTAGTGACATCTCCAGCGAATCGCGTGACCATTTCTTCCGCGAGACGAATCGCAGTGGATCTCCAATCGACAAGATAAGGTTCTTGAAAATTGGATTCTGTCTCAAGCCCACAATCGAATTCTTTATCAATCAATGATCGTAAGAAGCAAAGTCCTAAACGCCAGTCAAGTAGTCCATGGTACATTTGGTTACCATATCTGTGCAGACATTTGTAGCACGCCTGATCACATTCAGCTGGATGGTTATTAGCAAGAAAGTCGGCTAGAGGATATTGCAAACGGTCGCCTACGATCGACCGAATCAGGCCCGTGACGAATGGTTCCCCATCTTCTTCTCGTCCCAGCCTTTCACAGAATCCTGCACCGTTAACCAGATGGTCCGTAATTTGAAGTAGCGGAACACTCTTACCGTTATGCTGATACATGCGTGGCTCGATGACATCAAACTCCGCCGGGTCAAGGTCGAGATCAAGAGCAGCGCGGTTCACGAGTAAAAACGTAGCGGAAAGTGCAGCTGACCTAACGGCCGTTGAAACATTTGAATTGAGTGATGCAGTTGTGCTGCCGACTTTGTCTAACCTGAGACCGTGTTTTATTTCAAAAGGTGCTATGAAGAGGGCATCCGTCGTCTTAGCAGCAGCAAGCCAAAACGGTTCCGAAGGGCCTGATCCATCTGGTTTGAACTTGGGGAGGGTCAAACTATTTAGAATTAGATTACCATTCATGTCATTGGCAATGCACTGATTCTCAAGTGTTGTATATTGGCCCAATTGCCAATTGCCGTTAACGACGGTGAATCCGGCACCCAAGGGAAAGTCATCATTCCGGGGTCCCCGGTTGAGCCGATAAGTGCGTGTCTGGTTCCGAACGTCGATACCTAGGTTTGTACCGGTGCCTGAATTCCTTAGATCTATTTCAGTTCCCTCAGCACAAATTGAACGGTAACGTGAAGAGATACGTTCTGGTTCGTTAATATCTATTGCCCGAAAATCTGTACGAGATCCGTTCGGTATGCGACATTCGAATGCTTCGTCCGTTTCGAGTATTGCACCACAAGTGCAATCGTGGTCATCGTCTCTCTCATCTTTTGAACCGAATCTTCGCCAGGCTCCACATACCGTGCAACTGACCATCCAGAAGGAATGACTGAACGTCGGTCCCAACGGTGTAATTCGTACTGGGCTCCTCTGACTTCCGAACCGAAATTTGTTAATAATTGGGCCTGTGAAGCCAACGCAGAGATGCTGTTGCTTGTCCTTCAACATCATTGAACCGGGAGAATGCTCATAAATAGCAATATCGATATCTCGATCGATCATACTCCATTCGGAGCCAGTGTCCTTAGCTTGATGACCAAGGTATAGATCACGTACTCTCGTCGGCATTCCAAACATGGGAAAGTGACCTGCTTCGGCCAGTGAGTGTGCAATGCCTGTTTGCCGGACATCAACGGCACTTTCACGCAAGTTCTCAATTTCATTGACGACTTGCGATGCATCCAAATCAATGCATGAACCATCGGGTTGAGTTATTGATAGTAAATCACGAACTTTCAAAACTGAGTCAGCAGCAAGAACTGACGCGATTGAATCTCTAAACGGGATCGTTTCATTGAGCGCTTGTGTGAGTCTACCTGGCCAGTTCGTATCATGAAAGTCCATAGTACGCATGAATTCGCCATGAATATCTGGAGGGACCATATCATCGCCAGGCCATGACAGACCGGATGTCTTGGCCTCTTCTCGGAGCCTTGCAAATGCTTCACAGAGCCATGCCTTACGCACAAACCTTCTGGGGGCCGTTGCCTGTCGCTTCGTAAGAAATGGAGGAGGAGGATTATCTCCTGTGATCATATCGGGATGACGAAAGTAGTGTAGGTCATGGCTTTTGCTACGACAGACAGTCAGGACGAGCGAGAAAGCTTGTCCGCGGCGTCCAGCCCGTCCAACACGTTGTTGGTAGTTGAACCTCTGGGGAGGCATATTCGCCTGAAATACTGCTTGCAACGGCCCTATGTCGATGCCAACTTCCATTGTAGTAGTAACTGCTAGCAGATCGATGATTTCCTTTTTTTTGTATGCGACTAACTCCTCGTCTTTGTCTGGCAACATAATTCCACGAAATTTTCTCTGTCGCTCAGCTGGATTATCTGTTTGCCCAGTAAGCTCTTCGCAGTGTAATCTAAAGGTTGACGCTCCTGGACGCTCGATTCGCTTCGCCAAAAAGCTGGATTGGCGAAGTTCTTGTGCGTTCCCGCACGGTTTGGCCGGAAGCTTTTCAGTGCAACGAGTGCAGACCCCGACACCTTTGTGAAGGTGAGTACGGCTACATCGAGAACATCGCCAGTAAGGCGCGTCGGAATCAACGATGTATATGCAAATGTGGGTATTAGATATTAGCCCATCAACATGTTTCTTCTCGGCCAATCGCTGTAGGACACTTCGAATTCCAGCTTTGTAATCTTCGTCATTAGGCCAAATTGCTTCTCCTAGTCTCTTGACGCGACCGGTAACTTTCTCACCTGCTTGCCATCCTTTAGGACTCTCCCCCCACGGTGAGTCTTCGTAACGATATGAGTCACCAAGTACGCGTAGAAATGCATTAAGATGGTCAAACTCCGTTTTGTCCATCTGACCACGAGTAACACATGGGTAGCCGAGGCCAGTTTCTTCTAGGGCGAAATATGTTTTGCTAAAAACGACTTCTGTGACAAGGCGACGTGCTTCCTCAGCGAGGTTTTTTCTATGATCGTCGAGCTGACTCTGAAGTTTTTCGCGTGATTTATCGTACCAGTCAATCTTTTCCTGATCATCAGCCAGATAGAAAAGTCGTTCCCAGGGGATGTACTTGGTTTCATCTTCTTGCTTGAGTTTATATAAACGACTACCTGTCGGATCGACAGGGTGAATTCCAAGTTTTACAAACTCCTTGATTAGAGGTAGGAGCGGCTGTCGCGTTTCTCGTTTTCCGAAAAAATCCTTTGGATCACATTCCACGATCTCTGAAATTTCAACGATGGGGTCAGTAGGAGCTGCACGTTGAGCCTCAAGGGCATGGATTGTCCGACTGATTTCAGCCATTTCGTCCCATTCACCTTTATCTACTGCCGCGGTTCCTTTTTCTTTCAGCTCCGCAAGTTGCTCATCGATAGACTCCAAAGATGGTCTGTTTTGAATTATCTCTCGTGCAGTGGCGATAACTCGTTGCCGGCGAATGTCCTCGTGGTGACGCCTTTCAATGTCAAGAGCAGCGCGAGCCGCGTCTTGTCGGCTATCTGAAAACGAGATGAGTTTTGGTGGATCCGAACTCTCATTTTCCAGCAACTCAAACAACTCTGTTGCGAGTAGTTGCGTTGTTTTTCCAAAACCAGCTCGAAAGTTTCGGATAGGTGATAATCGATGAGGGCGTCTCCGAAAAATGTAGTCTTCGCCGCATGACGGGCAGTTGTACGGAATAGCTGAGCCGATATCAGAACGCTTACGTCTGTGGTCATCAATTAAATCGCTTCGCCAAAACAAGAATCCGTTAACGCTGTTTCCTTCCATTGCAGAGCTGGGCCCAGTTAGCCTGACTTGACCATTGCATGGATTCAAGTTAGCTGGTTTCCATACGGACCGACTGCCACCCTTTCTCTTCGTAGACTCATCAATAGGCGAGGTGCCTGACGGCCAGAAAACGACAAAGTCATCAAAAGATAGATCCTCAAACAGTTGAGAAGCAGCGCTGTCAGGGAGCCCATCGAGTTTGGGATCAGTCGGAAGCAATTCTGGGTCATCGTACTTTCCTTGAGGTCGACGACCCCCAAAGAAGAGATCACCGCAGCATTCACAATATAGAAGTTCAATACGGCGGCTCGTTGAATTTCCGGTCCGCTCAAGCTTGACGTCACGTTCCACGTCAAGCCTTCCGACCTTCCTATCACTGCTTTGAAACTCTTGGTCCACTCCGACAGAAGGGTCGGCCGAAGAAAACAGTCCCTCAACACTCCGAAAGAACGTATGGACGCGAAAAGACGGTGCCTTGATTGGTACCGATTCGGGATACCAAACTTTCCAGGAGTCGCCTGCACCGCGTAACGCAAGCAACCCTCGCAGTGCAGTGGTTGCTGCCGAATCGTTATCTCCGAACAGTCGTTCTGCTAAAACGCTAGTCCCCGTTGCTCGAGAACGACCATCATCTTCTGACCAGCAGGCTTGCGCAAGCCTCTTAGCACCTTCTTCTATGGCGAATCTGCGGACATCCTCATCGCTCGACGATATTGAGTCTTTTTTGAGATTCTCAGCAACGCGACGCCAGTCGTCAGATGCCGCATTCAATTCATCAACTCGACATGTCTCATTTTTCGTTCCTTTTCCAGCACCAAGCAAATCGACAAATACATCTGCATCCAATTTGTGACTATAACTCGGCTTCTCCGGAATCGATTTCCCTGGAACAATACACTCTGCCCAAGAATTCCGATTGTCGGCTCCTCCATCGTTCTTGTCTGAATACGTTCCGTGGCGTCCAAATGCGTCCCAGAGATAGTCGAGACTATCGATTCTTTCATCCCCTTCAATCGGCAAAGATGCACTAGACGACAAGATTCTCAGTTTGTGCCGATGGGCTGGGTCAGTTAGCCCAAGTCGATGGAAAAGCAATCGTAACAGACAACTCACTTCCGTACCCGCAGCCCCTCTCTGAAGATGGAGTTCATCAAGTACGAGAAAAAAATAGGCATCATCGTTTGCCAGTAACCAATTCCTTGTCTGGTCAAAAATCGGAGAGTCAACCTCGCGTACTAACATAGCACTCAACATACTTACATTCGTAGTTAGAATGTCAGGTGGGTGGCTTTGCATGTCCCACCGAGATATCATTTCGGCGCCGTCAATTGATGGAAACTGAAATCGAGGATGGTCCTGCAACCTATCCGCTGACATGCTACGAGCAGCTTGTTGTGTGAGTTCAAGATCTCTCATCTCATTAAATAACTTCTGCTGCTTGGCCTTTCGACGTTTTAAATCAACTTCTGGAGACAAACGCGGATGACGATCGAACCCCGTGACAGGCGTTACACTTGTATAACGACCAAAGAAGATACGGTTCCCCTTGAAGCGGTCTTGGCAAGTCTTTCTTGCTTCGTCTGAATCTAGAGCTACACGAATTCGAACGAGCTGATCCTCGACAAGTGCGTTCATTGGATATAGCACGAGCGCCCGTACTGCAGCTGGTCGATTCGGATTCTCGCCTTGTCGATGAGGTCTAAACGGAGTTCGATCTGGATTCTTTATTGTTGGCCGATCGCTACTAGGCAATTTCCCCCATGACTCTAACGGTATGTACTCCTTGGTTGCTTTGTCGTAGGTTTGCCACCAACGCTTGTGTAGGTATCCTTTATCAGAAGCCGGCCAGCTAGAGGCCTCCTTAGCGAGCATCGCAAAAACGGGAAGTAGAAAAGCTTCGGTTTTTCCCGAACCAGTCCCTGAAGTAACGATGCCAGGCGAACCAGATACCACACCTCTATTAAGCATTTCTGCTTGATGCTTATACAGAGGAAACTTCGCTTCGAAGCGACATTTGTTCGTCAAGTCTAAATTAGGTTTAGAGTCAAATAACCCAGAAAGCACTAATTCTGCGAATGCTAATCTCTGTTCGGAACTGAAATCCTTAACTACGCTGCCATTGTAATTTTCGCTTGCGATTTCGTGAAGAAGCCAATCGCACGCCATGTACCTTGGAATGGGTTCAACGTATGGCTCGGTACATAGAGATCCGCTTGTTTCTAGTAATCTTCTACGCTCGGCCGAAACCATCGGATCTTGAATACGAAATGCCGTTTCAAGGTACGTAATATAGAGATCGCGAATTCGTTGAAAACCGCCAATTGGATCGAGCATAGCCTAAGTTCCTTCGTTTATTCGAATGAAATCTTTAATTGCAACCTGCAGGTCGTATGAGTCTGGTGATAGACTATTGCGTTTAAGAAAGTCATGGCATTCGTGATTGTCAGCAACCAGATGTGGCAATAGCGAGAATGCAGCGGTTTCTTGCAACGCCTTCCCCTCGCCCTGAATAACGCTCGCAGCAGAAAAGTATCTGAGAGCGGAGTCTATGGTGCGACGGTTGATTTTTGTCACTACTTGGGCTTCCGCAAGCAAGTCAGCACATTCTTTTAGCGGACGAGCTCGCACTTCACTAATCCACTGTTTCCATGCCTTTGGACAAATCCCTGTTAATTGTTCGGAACTCACGACTCGTGAATCCGGATGCTGCTCGTTTCCACTACCAAATGACACTGTATTGAATGCATTAACGCATATAAGTGGACATAAGTCCCAAAAGCTTCGATTGATCGGAAAATTGCCGGAGGGGCTTACTATGGCTGCCAATAACACATTTTCTGGCCATGCTACTCGAGATATCTTTGGGTCTCGCGCGTCAATCGCTGGAAGCGATCGGGCAGTCTGGTTCAGATAAATTTTGTCTTCGTGACATTCAAGTAAGGGCAAGAGGACGGTTTCTGCGGGTGCTACATTAATTCCGTCTAAAACGACCAACTTGAGCTCATCGGACTCATTGTTGTCTAACAGAATCTCTATCAATCCACAGGGGTGGTTTTGCTCACTTCCAGGTGGTTTTCCGAGAAAATCGGATGGATCAATCCAGCCAGGTGATACGGGAATCCATGTGATGTTCCCACCCGTTGCACACTCTGCGAAAGCACAAAGTGCATCGAAAGAGCGATCACCCGAAAACACGGGTACAAGTCCACCAAGAAAACTAGAAAGAATCGGAGTTGCGATCTCGAATGGCACGTCACGCCGCATGAGTGATCGTTTGAGATTATTAAGTGCCTCATCACAATCATTAATGTAGGGCAGACTCTCACGTTGCAATTCGGCGATTGGCAATTCATATGCAGGTTTTGATACATTGGTGTGTTGTTGCGAGATACCACTTCCCGTAATAGCCCGAATTACCGCCGCTGAAGCGACAATTTCTTCTGCGTTATCGACCATTTCTTTTAAGCGAATACTAAGTCTCTCTTCGAGTTTACGGAGTTGATCATCATAGTTGGTTCTCGCAACGCCAAGTTTACGATCGAGCTCATTAATGTTTTGCTCGCCTTCCTTCACAAGGTCGTGAATTCGCTCAAGCTCATCCCTTTCATTGGAAAATTCCACTTTGATTTCTTGCGAGACTTGTTCTTTCGCCGTAGCTAGTAACTCTTTTAGGATTTTTTCTTTTTCTGCTTCAATTTCCTCTTGGAGGGGAGAATTGTCGATGATTTCCTTGGCCACGTTGGAGAGTTCATCTCCAGCGTTAAGTTGGTTTACATACTCTCCAGCCCTTTTAAGGCGAGCTGCCTGCATGCCGGGATTTGAGATGCCATTGGACCCGTTTTTCAATACATTAACGGCCTGCTTGATTGCAGATTTCGTAAGTCCGAGTTGTTTTGCGAATTCAGGATCGCTCTTGCGAAGCATGTCTAGCAAGTGCCCTAGCACCTTTGAGTCAGGACTCCAATCGCGTAGCCGTGTTTCGCCTTGGGGATGAACCTTAGGAGGCAGAAGCTGCCAACAGAATGGTGTACGAATATCTCGAAATGTGCATGCAAGTTGGAACGGTTCTGTTTCAGGAGACCACTCTATCCATCGAGTCATTTTGTCGGTGCCCAAAGAAATAAGATAGGAAACCGCGCTGCTCTTGGAAGGTTGAAGCTCGGTCTCTAGCCAGAGGTTTCCTTCAGATCGGATTATATATTTCTTAGGGAGCTTATCAGAAAGTCGCACTCCCGTTTGCGATAATTTACACCTTCCGTCCTGTTCGCCACCAAGCTCCGACAAATCAAGAACTGGTACGCAGGGTTTCGCCGTCCTTGGGTCTACAATATACTGCTCATGACTGTTGCGTTCCGAATGGAAATCTGGTTGTTCTTTGATATGAAACTGCCAAAGGGTTCCCACCTCAACCCCATGTGATCTTGGCCATAAAACGTGCCCTGAATTTGGAAACAGTGAATCAATGCTGTCATCAACCGTTAGATCTTTCTCCCAAGATGCGTCATCCACTGAAGCGATGGCCAGTGGCCTTAGTTTCGCCGTAGGGTCTCCGCCCAGTTCCCAAGCACGTGTCACAATTCCGACTATCGTCTGTTCAATCATCGTTGCTGCCTCCAAGATTCGGCTGAGTTCTTGAGGAGCACTGACGTCATTCTCAAGAGCTGCGGAAGTAGTCGTCGCGATACTCGTCGCATGCTGACTAGCCGCTGTGTAGTTAGATCTGTGGAGTATCGTTGAAGGGTCTCGATCACTTTAGGAGGAACAGGGACTTGGTCAGATTGAGAGCGGTTTAAGTAACAAACCTGGACAACTCGTTCCATCTGCCTAAGAATTTCCTTGGGAAGTGATGTGTTCCATAACCTCATTATTATTTGGTCTCGTATCTTCTTGTTCGAAAAGCGATATTCGTAACGATCTTTTTCCCCAAAACCTGGACTGACACCGGTTGTCACTGTTGTCCATCTCCCAATAGGAAGTGGTAGATATATTCCAGGATGCATCAGGAGATTACTTGCTGTAAAGTTGGACGTGTAGGCACCTTGTTCTTGGAGCACAGCACCGAGTAGGAGTGCCCAGGTTTTGGACAATGTATGGATTACCTTCGAATCACCTAACGGCACAACATAGCTATCGGGTGAGTCCTCACGACTAAATCTTTTCACTCCTGAAGAGGAAGTATGCATAGACGAAGTGAAGAAATGCGAATCCCAGTCCCATTCTCCATTAGGTACATGATTCTTTCGCAACTTTTGTTGGTTTAACTCAAGTTCGTCGCAGCTGGATACAAGTTGAGTAATTGGGTGTAAATATTCTGGACTACCGATAGTCGCGGCTCGGGAGATTGAGGTGATGGTTTCTGTATCGGAAGCGAAGAGAACGAGTGGTGCCAAAGCAAATTCATTTATTGGTTGATGCCTTTCGATCTCAACATTCTTTCCGCTGGCAGCTCGTCGGATTGCCTCCTCAATTGCAAAAGGTGCTAGTCCATGTAAGACACAACAGATCGGAAGTTTGCCTTCAGCACGGGTGATTACGAATCGAGGTCTGCGAGCTCGATACGAGGTACAGCGCCAATTCCTGTGAGAAAATTGGTCTATCGCTCCCGCTTCAGTCCATGAACGAATTATGTCCCAAACATATTTTTGGTCTTTGAGCTGTAGAGTGTTATAGAACCACTTAACGACTTCAGAAGCGTTTAATAGGCCACGATGCAAAGATTGGCCGGCAAGAATCTCTATGAGGCTATTCACTTTTGCGCTGTTACTATAATTGGCGCCGGAACGCTCTAAGCCTGACACAAATTGTGTCGATAAATTTTCAGTATTCGCAATATCATTGGGAATACTGAGGTCAGCGTTAGGTGAATCAACGTCAATCGTCCCACCCTCACAAAGCCAGCTTGAGGGATCAGAGATATTCTTGTAGGAGCACGATAAGACTCGAGAATCAAATCTTATGTTTTTTCTACTGATTTCGGTTTCGTCCTGCCAGCCACGGATAATGCACTCACCATCAAGATCGCCAGAGCCGGAGGAGGCTACTGGAAATTCGAAAGTCCCAGATTCATCCAGCTTCGTACAAGTATATTCATCACCCATGGACGGAAATGTCGCAGTCACAATAACGGAATCTGCCGAAGTCGAGATCGTTGGCAGGCAAGCTCTCAGACCAAGCCAGCCAGACTGAGTTCGTACACCGCCTCGAATTCGCAATGAAGGTTCATCAACAGTCAATTGCAAAACATCTGCCTCTGGAAGTAACGCCCTTAGATTTGCATCCTCGATTTTAGAGCGAGACAACTGCTCAATCTCAAACCAATTTTCGTAACGAGACTTGCGTGGTAATGCCCCGCAAGATGTCAGAACGTTGCCAATACGATCGTTAACGTCTCTCCGGATCAATGCGCGAATTCGGTCGCTCTTCGGGAATGAGGTAGAGAGAATCCAGACATCGTCTTCATTCGGTTCAAAAAGCAAGATTCCTTCATTAATGACTCGGCGCATCACTGCGGCGTTCCTCAGCAGACTTTCATGTGAATGGCCATCGATTACCCACTCGGCAGGAGTTGCAGATTTGTTTTGAACAGTGGACAATACCCATTTAAATTCTTGAATGGCGTGCTCCATAGCGGGTACGGCTGTCATCTCCGACGGCGGCGTATCATCTAAGAAAACGGATAAACCGAATCGCCAATCTTCCTTACGATCTAGGCGTAGCAATATGCGAATCGCAGACTTGGAGTGGGAGGTGGTCTCTGTATGCTTCTCAATGATGGCTTCACGGACCGCGCTCCAAAACGGGGATTCGCATAAGTTCGAATGTCCGCTTTCAAACGCATTCCTAAAACACCAATACTCTTTTTGAAATCGATCGCTAAACTTACCTAGCCTTTGATCTATAATCTGCAGAACACGAATTACAGGTGGCGATGACGAAAGAGCGTGACTAGCGAAAGTTGCCACAAGCCTTTGATGGTCTTGATGTGAGGGGAACCCTAGATCGAGAGAATAGCCGATAATTTTAATGTTTTGTGTCTGTGGACGAAGAATGAGCCGGCGGTGCGATCGTCCATTTTCGATTGAGTCGTACAACCATCTCTGCAATCGTTCCCATGCGACTGGGAGGCCGTTTAAACAATAGTTTTGATCGATGGTATCTTGTCGCAAAAACTCTTTAAGCCGACATCGAAAGTTACCTTGACTCCCTGACTCAGTGGCATGAGTTGCGACGTAACACGTTACTGCCAGATAAACAAACTCTCTGGGCCGTTCCGAAGCGGAAGGGTCACACTGACCTAGTGTGTCTATTTCTCGCGCGATGTTTTTGTCACCCACTGCTTGGCAGATCGCATTTCGAAAAGTTTCATATACTTGATCATTGGCACTCTCTTCTCCAACAAGGCGTTGCAGAAGATCGTTATTTATTGCAATTCGCGACACGGGTGTGTGATCACCTGCATCGTGAAAGAAATGATCGAAGAGAACTCTGTTCCAATCGAGAGCAGACCAATTCCTCCAATCGCTTCTTTTGTGTTTTATCGAATCAACCATTCGTGACGCTCTCTCAATTTCTACCCTATGGAATGGCTCATTGTTTTTGTTATTGGTACATGAATTTTCGAAGTCGCTCCGACAACCATGAATCGCGGACCGCATGACAATCCCCTACCACAAGTACGCTCCAGTCCATCTTGCAAGGCGGGCTTGAAGCCCGTCGCTCCCTTCGCGGGATTTGGCTTCAATTTATGATGGCTTACGACGTCCACACTAAAGACCTCCACATTGAATGAGTTTGGCAACCAAATTCGCTGTGAATTGGGGCGGCACCGCGTTTGCAATCATTTTGCGTAGGCCTGTGAGAGTCATGGCGGACGAGAAATCGAAGAAATCTGGAATTCCTTGAATACGTGCTGCTTCGTGTGGAGTTATTAGCCGTTGCTCGGTAGGGTGGACATAACGCCCCTGCCCCATCGATCCAAAACCGCTTGTTAGAGTCTGAGCGGGTTTGTTCCAGTACATGCGTCCGTACATTGAGACATATGCATGCTTTTTGTCTCTGTGACAGGGCGGCCTTTTCTTATCAGGTAACTCGTGTAGGTCATTATCGAACAGATACTTGATTCGGTGAGCGTTTTGTTTTGTCACCCGTGGGGGCGAAGTCATCAAGCCATTGGTGTTTGCACTTTTCTCCAAACCGGCAATGTAGGTACCAACTGTTTGCTCTGGGACGTTGAAGTCACTAAGGTCAGAAAGCGTGAAACGAGTCCCGCGGACAGCGAGAAGAATATGGCGTTTTCGACTTTGCGGGACGCCGAAGCGTGAAAAATGAATCACGCTTGTCGAAACATTGTATCCTTCACCACTCAACCAATCTTCTGTGGCCGGCACAACTCCTCCTTGGTCATGCTTCACGGCGGGGACATTCTCAATGATTACCACCCTAGGCTTTAAGATTTCAACGGCGCGAGCTACTCGTAGATATAGGGCGTTTCGCGGATCATTGCGGCGAGTTGAGTTATTCAGATCCGAATGCCCCTGACATGGGGGACCTGCTACTAATAGGTCCAAAGATCCAACGATGCGTTTATAGCGTCTTTCGGTCTTTGTTGGTGGAGATTTATGTAGGCCGTCGAATAGGTTCCCGACGTCTTCGATCAATACATTCTCATCGGCAATATCAGAGAAATTTTGTTTGTATACACCGATCGGTTCGGGCATTAGGTCAACTGCCAGACGCACGTCAACTCTTCGTTTTGACACTCTTGCGCCTTCCCAGACACCGAGGGTCATACCACCACACGAGCAGAACAAATCAACTAAAGAAAGATACTTCGCACGTGATCCCGGGTTGGCCGGCCTCTCTGGCAATGTAACCCAATCTAGCCCAGCGATAAATCCATCGTGTTTTGTAGTTATTCTGCTTACCGTCATGTTGATTCCTGATTCAATTTCCTACAGGCTCTGCCCTGCCCTACAACAGGTAATTGCCTGATTGATCGGTGGTTTGAAGGAAGGTCAGCTTGACCGTGTTGCGAGGCGTCTAGTGCTTCCCAGTCTCTTCGTTGCTTTCCTTGTTGAACTCGTAGTCTTTTCAGACAGGCTCTTGACCGCAACTCGTGGAGCACATCGCCAGCGAAGGCTCTTATGTAATCAGTAATCCAATTGAGTTGTGATGTGTTCATGCAAATAATTATCTGCTTTTGTTCATATCTGAGAGAGATTAATATTGATGCTAAAGTGCTTGAGTTTTCAATTATTGTTTTATAGAAGTTGCGTGCACCAGAAGAAAGATCTTCAATGTGCAGTATTGATTATATACTACCAGTAGCAAATATCAACTTCCCCGTAAGAACTGCATACACAATTAACCACGTATCACTAGTGTCCCCACGTTAGTCTAATAATAGTAACTGGTTAGGAGCATGGGGTAGTGGGTTTGTGGATTCGGATTGCGATAACAGCTTTGTTAGTAGGGTTTTCTCAAATATAGAGACGCTCAGAATCTGTAAAATTGTGTAGAGTGACATTTCGAGCCCGAGTTGCTTTTTGATGATTGCCACCAGTAAGTAAACGGAGATGGCGATCCAGATTTGTGATTTTACGGCGTTCTGACTGGTGCCGTAAAAGGTCTTAATTCGCAGATGCTGTTTGATCCATTTGAAGAACAGTTCGATTTGCCAACGTGACTTATACAATGCCGTAATCGTTGTGGCGGGTAACTCAAATTCGTTGGTCAGAAAGACCAAGCGTTTGTTAATTGACTTGTCGTAGAATCGAATTCGTCGCAAAGGTTCAGGGTATCTCTGAATAGAATAGGGCGTTTCTAAAATCACTGTTTGATCACACTGCACACCAGTCTCCTTTTCGACCTTATGAGAATAACGCCGCTTGAAAGCAAAGTTCTTTTTGGCACGGGTAACAAAGTACGCTTTGGCTTGGTGAAGTTGGAAGAGACGTCGAAAATCAAGATAGCCGCGATCCATCACATAGTAAGCACCTGGTGTTGGAACGAGGTAATCCAAAACATTCACATCGTGCATTTTTCCGTCAGAAATCAGGATAAATTCAGGAATGTTCCCTTGGAGATTAAGCAGTGTATGAATTTTCACCGCACCTTTAGTTTTGCGAAACTTGGCCCAAGGAAACATCGACAGGCAAAGGTCAATTGTGGAAGCATCTAATGCGTAAACCGTTGCATCTAAATCGAACCCAACTCCTCGTTTGCATAAAGCGAGCGTGCTTGGCCGATCAAAATTCCAGCGAAGTCGGCATAGATTCTCCAGTCTCGCGGCTAGTTTGCATGCGACAGATTATTGCGTGAAACACTGCTGCGAATTCCCATGTGATACCGCTTTGTCTTGACTGCCCGCAGACAAGTTTCAATATCGCGGAGACTTTCTCGGTAGGTCAACTGAGCAAAGGCCATCACTCGAAGTTGTTCACTGCAAGGAAAACTTTGAACTTTATAATCACCGTGATATCGGCGAACGCAAGTGTCAAAACGACGCCATGGAAAGAACTCCATCAATTGCGAGAAAACCAACTTGCCTTCGTTCATCGACCACCAAGCCTCCGAAATCCGCCATTATCGGCCAATTCCAATCGAAGCAGGTCAAAAATAGTCGTAAGATAGGAAAAGACAACAGTTTAAAATGAAATAATGGAAAAACGTTGGGACACTAGTGTAATTGCTTTAGTCTTTCACTTGATTGCCGTGTTGCTATTTGGGGCGATCTCGCCTTTAAAAATTGCACGACAATTACAGCGTCAGATACAGCGTTAAGTTACTGTGACATAAAGCACTTTTATTAAATCCGCTTCTTTTCTTGAATCAATCGGTACGAAAGAGACGTCTCGGTTTTAATGCTTGTGGAGAATCGTCTTACAATTCGTCTCATTGTTGGGGAAGGTATAGCAGCGATCATCTCAATTGCTGATAGCTAAAAAGAAAAACGAACACCCCTCACGACTACCGTGAAGTAGCCGTGAGGGGATCGATTCAAGTTACTTGCGGTTGCTGTTGGGTCGAATGTCTCCCAGGTAGATCGAACTGGCGACCTGAATGATCACCACGATCATAAAGACAGTCCAGTTTTCTAGTAACAAGCCAAACAGGCCTGCGATGATGAGTGCTCCGTTAATGTAAGCACTATTGAGTTTGTGTCGTGCTCCCAAATGTTTCTCCTTGGAAAGGTTATTGAATGTTCCACTCAGCTGATAACAGGTTGATGGTGGAATCGTGATCAGTAGGCAGTTCTCGCAAGTATCGCGTGAACTGGTGAATCATCACCCCGGCTGCGATACTGGCGGCATAAATCGTGCTTTTTGAAGTACAGCGACCTTGTTGTGCTTCCGCTTGTGGAAAAAAGGACTGTTGATATCTTTCAATTTCAGTAGGGTTGGTGACCGTTAGGATTCGTATGACTTCCCCGAGCATGCGTCCATCGACCCAGAATTGACTGCGATCTTTGACGGTTCTCCAAATGGTCGCTCTGGCAGAGATGGAATCGACGCAACAGAAGACGGCACTGCCTGTTTTGAGTTTTGACCGATAACGGTCGTTAACGGCATCAACTTCGATTGTTGCATCAATCTTGCGAATCGCAGTTCGTGTTGCTTCGACTTTGAAGCAACCAACGTCCTTCTCAAAATAACCTTGTGTTGTCACATTGGTCTCTTCCACTTGGTCGAAGTCAATCAACTGAATCCGTCTTGCTCCAATCGCAGCTAGTAGTAAGGCAACATTACGCCCAATGGCTCCGACTCCGATGACCGTGCAGCTTTGCTGGGCCAAACGATCTGCRGGTATGAGTTCTTGCTGTCKWKMAWATCGRTTGSTTTSWGTCATTCRATGRTYCCTTCAAGYAGYTCATCTTCTCCCTCTAACCAATARTCGTACCAAGGGGCAGGAACTTGATTAKGGAAGRAAGATTSMAGSCCRAGTTCTARATCSGATTCACTGAGSAATGATTCTTCTGACAARACATTCTCGGCATACTCTTGTTCCCAGGCKGTGAAATCACAACCRCSAAAGGAATKCCCATAATCGACACTCACTGGCAATTCCACCTCTAGACCMGGACCMACGTGAYARCGTAGMCGRGCATAGGACTGGYYTTCYTTGGCAAGKATRAACATSAYYGCCCACTCCGCTTTCCCAAAGACWCGMAGAAACGTCTCTTCATCGGTGGGACTTGGYTGAGCCGARTTGCCWGGRTGSGTGTGAATCCAGATGCGGGCRAATTGTTCTGGMCGTAGTCCYTGATCKACYTGTTGATCAAAGAAATCRGCMACTGCTTCATCTTCAAAKGCCACATGTGCCCAACTGCATGCYTGGCGAACCAGTTGCACATCTTCGATCAAGAGTAAATCTTGCGGATGACTGATCCCGAATCCACCGACCTCGGTTTCTCCTAGATCACGCAAGTACAACAGCTTGGCCCAAGCCGTAGGGCTAAACCTTAGCTGGTTCTTCGGTTGTTTTTTGCTCTTCGCTTTTTTCTTCTTCCAATGTTTCATGGCAATCATGACACCTTTCTGTTTCATAAATACAACTAGGACAAATGTTTGTTAAACAGTTTTCGCACTGGCGGATACAATACGCACAGTACATCTGGTCGCAGGTTTTGCACTCAACCACACACGAGTTGCAATAGGAATGATCACATCCAGGGCAGCCGTAATAGCAATGGGCACAGATCGTGGTGCTGCATTTGGCACAGTCGTGATTCTCATCCGCACAATTTGTCGTACCGCAGTCAGAGCAAATCACACCGTGCCATTCATCCAACGACACATAAGGACTGCTGGAGTTGTACGTCAGCAGAATGTTGGACACGATCTGAAAGAAGTCGAATAAACGGCCTTGCTCAAGGGCTTGCTTGATTAAATGCCGACCATCTCCTTCACACAAATCCTCGTTTTGCAAATGCGGGTGTGTTACCGAATCGTCGGATCGAGCTGGGTTCGGCTGCTGGGCAATCACCTGATAAGTAAGCTCATTACCCCAGGTCAGTTCAATCAGGAATTCCCCGAGTTCAATCGATTCGAGTGTGATTGGCTCAGTCGTGACGGAAAGTGTGCTGTTACGCAGATCAAATTCAAACTCGAAAAACTCTTCCTCTAAGGAATCGAGATCGGTATAGATCTCCCTGGCTGAGGTGCTTAGAACGGACGGACTGTTCCAAGGCAGATTGTCTTGGTGATGATTTAGACGGCGAATCAAGCTTTGAGTTGCTGACGTGTACTGTTGCTGTAATGCGATTGCAGCAAGAGTCCAACCTTTGATGTAGCAGATTCTCAGTTTGCGCTGGATTACTTCACACTGGGTCCAATACTCCTGAGGGAAGTCGAGGATTTCTGGTTGAGCAGTCTTATTCTGATAGTTTTCAGCGAGTGCCAAAGCGACCTTCAATAATTGTTGCTTCATTATCATTGTCTCCGTTCATAAAAGTAGGCCGCCGAATCCATGACTCGACGACCCATGTGAATAGTTAAACGGATGCTCCCTCGATCTTGGTCGGCGTAAACGATACGCGGTCATCCTCTTGTAGTGCTTGATCGCTAGTACAAGGTTGACGGTTCACGCGGATCAGGTAATCGCTCGGATTCCGGTGACTCGATTTTTGTTCAAACAGTTGCGCGACAGTAGTTTCTGGTTTGACATCGATGTAATCGGCGAATCCACCACCATCGTTATTAATAAATAGAACTCTCATTTATGTACCTTTGTTGGTTTGAGAATAAGTTTGATTGTTAGATTGGGTAGAAAATTGGTGTCGTTTGCGTTTCCTGCGGCTGGCAAGGGGCTTGCGAGTTCCTCGCGATTGACCGCTGCGAAGTTGATAGCGTAAGAATCTTTGGTTGAGGTGCTGCTGCATCGGGTTAAGTACAAACTGGTTCATGATGCTGTCCTAGCCAGTTGAGGGATTCTCGTTCAGCGGCCAATTCGTCCCAGTCGATCACCTGAGTTTCGGAAAACGTCTGATCTTCGGCTGGTTCCTCCAAATAGAAGCCTAAGTGTTTAATCGTGGCCACAGTTTCCCCTGTGCTCCGAGCAATAAGGCGGTTTAGTTCGTTTTGTTTCATGGGTAGAATCTCCAAATGGGTGAGGTCACAAAAAAAGCCCCAGGCCAACAGCGGAGTTGCTGTGAACCTGAGGCTGAAATTGATTGTAAATGTGTTTTTTAGAGGGTTAGTAGTCTTCCGGTAACATAACCGTGGTAGCCGAGCGATCCGCTTCGGTTATGATCCAGAAGGTGATGCCTTCAGCAGTGTTATAGACTGAGAAAATGCGGTCACCTCTTACCAGAGCTTCATCATTTTCCCTCTGGTCCTCAGAGCAACAGTCTCCCCAATCACTGCTTAAGTGACGAGAGATCGCTTTCTGAATTTCTTCTGGGGGAACAGTCCGAACCGCATTGGCTGTTCCGACGATAGTCCCTGGCGAAAACTTGTTCGTTTGAGTCGGTGACATAAGTCTCCTTTTAAAATGTGGTTTTAGAATTGGCGAGTTGAACGATCTGCTTGAGCCAACTAATGATCTCTCCTTGCGGATCACTTTCCAGCAACAGTTCGATGGTCATCTGGTGGACTGCCTTGGTATTGAGCCATTGCTTGGCCCGATTCGCCATCCGACTCCTCGCTCGCTGAGATAACTGTTCCCAACCGATGTCGGGTGAATTCTTCAAGAAACGAGCTTGAGCGGCCTGTTCTGCCACCGAACTGAAACGGTCAATCGAGATTCTGATCCCTTGAGCGGCAAATATGGCCTGGGGATGCAGATAGTTCTCCAGAGAGCGTTTCTGAGTAATCGCAGCAATGCAGTTCATTCGCCGGTTAACGACT
>NVWB01000063.1 GCA_002733575.1 Blastopirellula sp.
AGAGAATTGAAAGCCCGCGGTGTTTGAAAGGTACGCCCAAGTCCATGTTTTGCGATATCGGATGGCCGAGTCTTTGATAAATTTTTACCCGAAAGAAACACATTTCCAGAGTCAGGCTTTAATACACCAGAGATCAGATTGAACGTTGTGGATTTTCCAGCGCCATTGGGGCCGATCAATCCGATAAAAGCGCCTTCATTTACGGAAAAACTCAAGCCGTTATCTCCTCCAACGGCTTTAAGTCCACCAAATCGCTTAATAACTTTGTCTACGGTCAATAACTCTTTGCTCATGAAAAACCAACCCTCTTTGCGAGTTTCTCGATCGGTTGCCACCTTAGGATAATGATAAAAATAAGCCCGGTCATCATATGTTCAACTGATGATGCTATTTGAGCAGATCGGACGGTCTCAAATGGAATGGCTCGTACAACTTCTTGAAACAATACCAGAGCCATGGTGCCGACAATTGCACCAATGATCGTTCGATCCCCTCCAAGAACCAGGGCAATCCAAATGAAGAATGTCACCTCAGCTGTAAAAAGTTGCGGATTAACCAGTGTCGTAATCATAGCGTAAAGCGCTCCCGCAAAACCGATTGGAATTGCAGAAATGACAAACACTTGAAATCGTAGTTTTGATATATCTTTGCCGATGGTTTGAGCCGCTAACTCATCATCTTTAATTGCGTCGATCGCTCGTCCATATGGAGAAGCCAGCAAACGATTAAAAAATAACATCGTGGCTAACATCAAAGCTAGTGCCGCCAAAGTAAAGATATAAGTGTCCGGGAGGCCAGTCCACTCTGTTGATGGTCGTTCGACGTTTGACAAGCCGACACTACCGTTACCAATTCGCCGCTCGTTCAGTAAAATTGAGTGAAATACTTCAGCAAATGCAAATGTGGTAAGCGCCAGATATTCACCACGCAGTCTCAGGGTTGGCCAGCCTGTAATAACCGCAAAAATAAAAGATGCTAAACCGGCTGCCAAAAACCCCAGCCACCAAGGCCCTCCGAAACCAAAAAGATATTGATCTAAACCTTTTGGTGGATCTTGCGTAACTATTGCATATGCGTAAGCCCCCGCAGCAAAGTAAGCGACTGTTCCAAAGTTGATCATTCCGCCACGAGAATACTGTAAATTAAGCGACAAAGTCAGGACGGAAAACAAACTTCCGAACATAACAACCGTCAACAAGAGCTGAGTTGCATTCATGATGATTTCCTCCCAGCAAGGCCCTCTGGGCGAAATAGAAGCACAATAATTACAACTGAAAATGCTATGAGCGGTCGATATCCAGCGGGAATCCAAAACACCGAAACGTCCATTGCTATACCGACTATCAGTCCTGAAAATATTACGGCGTAAAGAGATCCCAGGCCTGCCAAAATAGCCACGGCGAGAATCTGCAAAATCTGGTGAAAGGCAATGTCAGTAGACAGGGTCGCGATCGTTGCCAACATCACCCCTGCCAATCCGGCCAAACCCGATGATAATAACCACGTAGCTCGCGAGGTTTTCTGCACATCAATGCCTCGGGACGCAGCCAATTCTGGATTTGCCGACATTGCGCGTATCGCCAAACCCATTTTTGTCTTGTTCAAAAAAAGTGCGAGCGAAATGCTCGTTATAGCAGCAAGAGCAACAACCATCATCTGGTAATCAGTCATTCTGATGCCAAAAAACTTATAGCTTGTTGCCAAAGGTATCGTCAGCGTACGTATGCCAACGCCGATAAGAGCATCGATAGCGCCACCGATAACGTAGGCAACACCTATTGAGGTAATTAGGAGAACTGATGGTCCCAGTTTTCGAATGGGATCGTATACCAGTCGTCCAATACAAAGACCGACAAGGCTGGTTGTTACAATTCCAACGGCTGCTGCTGGTAAAATATGCCATCCAAGCAGCGTGTTTAATCCCCACGTAGTGAATGCAGATACGCCCAGAAGTTCAGCGTGGGCAATATTTAGGAAGCCCTCAACCCGACGGGTTAACGAAAATCCTATCGTCGCCAATATTAAGAAACATCCTGAAACAATGCCTGTCGCCAGATATTGCGGTAGTAGTGTCATATCTCCACCCGCGATTGATCTCTAACCCAGGCGATTGACGTCAACCCTTCAGCTCTTCCATCCAATTCAACGGGCATTCGACAAAACATACGACAGTTCAACTTTTGTCTCGGAACTCGGATAATACGGAGTATGCTTCGTTTTATAGAAATAGCAACCGTTTTTTTGAATAAGATGATTTTCGATAGATATTAGCCATGAAACCGATGAGAGTTCCTTGCTGGTGGTCGGTTTGGATCAAGAGCGTTTGGCGCTAACTAAGAGGCGCCCGACTGGCTGCATCATTGGCCTCAAGCATTTTCCCAACAAGAATGAAAAACTGCTCTCGTTCCTGTTCATCAAGCGGCTCAACCAGTCGCTCTTGTGCGCGAGCCATAGATGGACGAAACTTGTCCACAAAGTCCTTGCCCTGCTGAGTTATCGTTATGATTTTGGCTCTTTTATCTAATTCGGACGTTGTTCGATACAATAAATTTCGGCGCTCCAAGCGTTTTATCACATCGGCACCACTCGTTCGATCAATGCCAACAGAACTTGAGAGTGTCAGCTGATCCATTTCTTCACCATTGTACAAGACCGACAGAATTCCAAACTGTATCGGAGTTAGCTCCTTGTCCGCACATTCTTCTAGAAATAATCCTACATGTATTTGATGCAATCGACGTATTAGGTATCCGGGTCGACGCCATAAATCTTTATATAACCGGCTTTTCATTTTTCCCGGACGTGTCTGTGCTGCTTTGTTGGGATTTTTGCTTGAATTCTTTTTTTCCATTATATTACTTTCGTCTCAATTGTTCCGTGGCGCACCGCTCGTACCAACAAGGTGCAAAATCATTTTAATTGTATCACGTCATGGCCCAGCTTTGATCCATAAATTTGGTGTCACCTCATGCCATACGGTGTTGCTAAGATGAATAAAAAGAAGTATACTCCATATATTGGTAATTCAGTCAAGGAATCTGCCTCGATTGTCCAAACTGCCACTTGATGAAACTCATTTCTAAGGCCGTCAATATTAGATATGTCAATGTTAGCTCTAAAGGCGAAGTTAGTGCTAAATGCAAAGTCAGATAATTATTTTTAACTGAAGATTTCGCAATAGGAAGATGAAATGTCATGCCAACCGGCATTGGTGCGCGTGTTCAAAGGCAAGAAGATCGCCGCCTACTCAACGGTCAGGCGATATTTGTTGACGACATAAAAATGCCCGGCCTCTGGGAGGCTGCCTATGTCAGAAGCCCGATCGCTCACGGTATAATCAAAGAAATTAGAAAACCGGCTGAGTTTGAAACACGCATTTTCACAGCCGCTGATATGGATGATGTACTACCCATTCGCGCTGAATCATCATTACCAACCTACAAAGCCTCTGATTTCCATTCTCTAGCGACCGGTAAAGTGCGCTACGTTGGCGAATGTATAGCCATTTGCATTGCCCCAACGCGGGCAGAAGCTGAAGACATTGCCGAATTGGTAGAGTTGGACTTAGATCCTCTTCCCCCTCTCATTGATGCGTTGGTAGCGCGTACCGATCATACAAATCTGGTCCATGAGGATTGGGAGGACAATTTATTTCTTTCGACCTCATTTGATGGAAATATTGAAGAAGCAAAAGCCAAAGCAGATGTCGTGATCGAGCGAGAGTATCATACCGCAAGGCAATGTATGATGCCGATGGAAGGCAAAGGAACCCTTGCATATTGGGACGGTAAAGCTGACCAATTGGTTGTATATACGTCAACTCAAATACCACATCTAATCCGAACCGGCCTTTCGGAATTCCTCCAGATGGATCAAGGTCAGGTCCGTGTCATCGCGCCCGATGTTGGCGGCGGATTTGGGTACAAATGCATCCTCCAGCCAGAAGAAATATCGGTTTCGTGGGTTGCACGCAAAACCGGTCGGCCAATTCGTTGGACCGAAGACCGTCGCGAGCATTTAGTAGCAGGTGCAAATACCAGGCAACATCATTACAAATTGATTGCGTATGCGGACAAGGTTGGACGCATATTGGGCATAGATGCTGAAATCACCGTCGATGTAGGCGCTTATTCGGTTTGGCCGTTTACCGCATGCCTTGAAGCTTCACAGGCCGGCGGAAATCTTCCTGGCCCCTATGCATTCAAAAATTATCGCTGTAAAACCTATTCTGTTGCGACCAATAAACCGCCATTCACCCCGTATCGCGGCGTTGCGCGGCCCGGTGTTTGCTTTGCCATGGAATTGACCATTGATGCGATTGCGCGAGCTGTCGGGCGCGAACCGATCGACGTGCGCCGAGAAAACCTGGTGCCAGCAGCGGCAATGCCATACACCAATGTTACGGGCAAGTTTTACGATACCGGTGACTATCCAGATAGCGTCAACCAAGCCGCTAAAATGATTGAATTTGACGGGTTTAGAGCCAAACAAGCTAAAGCATTGCGCAACGGTCGCTATATCGGCATTGGGTTTTCAACATTCACAGAGCAATCTGCCCATGGCACCAAAGTTTTTGGTGCCTGGGGTCTGCCGTTGGTCCCCGGTTATGAACAAGCAATGGTAAAGATCACTCCGTCCGGATCTATTGAAGTGAGATCGGGCAATCATAGTTTCGGCCAAGGATTAGAAACAACGCTCGCACAAATGGCAAGTGAATGGCTCGGGGTGGATATTGCCAATATAAGGGTAACAATGGGCGATACAGGAACGACGCCTTATTCTACGGGTGCTTATGCATCGCGCGGCATGGTCATGGCCGGTGGTGCAGTATCAAAAGCATCTGAGGTGCTGGCCGAGAGGGTCAAAATTCACGCGGCCCATTTGCTGCAATGTAAGCCCAAGGATATAGAACTTCGAGATGGCGAAGCTTTTAACAAAAAGACGAGTGTCTCCTTAAAAGACATTGCTAAAGCCTGGTATTTGCGCCCAGATCGCTTGCCTGACGATGTAAACACAGCGGGCCTCGAGGTTACAGAGGGCTACAAGCCTTCAATTGATACGGGTGTTTTTAGCTATGCCACTCATGCTGCAACCGTAGAAGTTGATCCAGCAACCGGCATTACCAAAATAAAAGATTACGTCATTTTTGAAGATTGTGGACGACGGGTCAACCCATTAATTCTTGAGGGGCAAGCCTATGGTGGTGCAGCTCAGGGCATCGGAACTGCCCTGTATGAAGAGGTCATATATGATGCTGCCGGCCAACCCTTAACCTCGACTTTAGCAGATTATATTGTACCGGGACCGAACGAACTTCCCGATTTTAAACTGGGTCATTCGGAAACTCTGTCACCTTATACTCGCCACGGGATTAAAGGTGTAGGTGAAGGAGCAGCAATTGCCCCGAGTGGCGCGATAGTCAATGCGATAAATGATGCTTTGAGACCATTGAATATTGAAATTCATCAAGTCCCCGCGACACCGCATCGCGTACTGAGCAAAATTCTATCGGTCCAAAACGAGGGGGTGAGCTCAGAATGAAACCAGTATCGTTCGAGTACAATACACCGGCCTCACTAAGCTTGACGACAGATTTGCTCGTGCGGACAAAAAAGGATGCCAAGCTGATATCTGGTGGGCAATCCCTGGGCCCAATGTTAAATTTGCGCCTTGCCAGACCCGAGCTTCTGATTGATATCAGCAAATTATCTGAGTTAAAAGAGATCGGTGAAGATAAGTCGAAAGTTATAATCGGCGCATCTATCACCCATAGCACCATTGAAGATGGCGGTGTTGTTGAACCAATTTCTGGAATGCTGCGATACGTTGCTTCAAGAATTGCTTATCGGGCAGTTCGCAACAAGGGAACAATCGGTGGTAGTCTTGCGCATGCCGATCCTGCGGCCGACTGGGTTACAACCATGATGGCCCTAAGCGCTGTTATAAAAACAAGAACGTCCGATGGAATAATTCGTAAAATACCAATGCACGACTTTATGCTGGGTGCCTATAGAACAGCACTCAAACACGATGAAATTATCAGCTCTATTGAAATTCCAAAATACTCCAAAAAAGCTTGTTGGGGATACCACAAAATCTGTCGAAAAGTCGGGGAATTTGCCAATGCGATTGGCGCTATTGTCGTCGATCCCGTTCAAAAATATTGCATTATAGCTTGTGGCGCTGTGGGTGGTGCGCCTCTCATTTTGCAGGACCTTAGTGAGAGCGTGGCGCGGTCTGCAGCAGTTCCTGATATTCTAGAAATAGTATTAGCGTTGGAAACGAGCGAACAACAATTTGATGCTGTGAAGATGCAACAATTGGCCGTATCCGTGCAACGCGCAATTGAGAAGGCAGTTTGCAAGTGAAGCAGGAAATTTCGTTGACCGTAAATGGAGAAGATCACACCCTCATCGTGACATCGCGTACTCAACTTGCAGAACTTTTGCGAAACGAACTGGATTTAACGGGAACACATCTTGGTTGTGAGCAAGGAGTTTGTGGTGCATGCACGGTATTAATCGACGGCAAACCAGCAAGGTCATGTATAACTTTTGCAGGGTCATGCCATGGGATAAAAGTTGAGACTATTGAAGGGTTCCAGAACGACGATGTGATGGATCGATTAAAGGAAGCTTTTTCCAAACACCACGCATTACAGTGCGGATTTTGTACGCCTGGTATGTTGGCAACCGCACGTGACATTGTCGAACGATTCACATCACCAGACACCGAAAAAATTCGTTATGAACTGAGCGGTAATTTGTGCCGCTGCACGGGTTATGTCGGTATAGTTGCCGCGATAGCGGATGTCATTGAACAGCAAATTGCCTTGGGAATCTCACTGTCTGCCCCAACGATTGACGTACCAGAACAAAAATCTGGATTTGCGCCTTTTGAGCCTTCTTCTACAACCAGAGCCAAGCCGGCAAACATCACTTTGCAAAAAAGTGGTAAAGTCTCTGCCAACGGAAATCAGACGATTGTCGAGCGCGGTTTTTCCATTGATCATAAACCTGAAGTAGTGTGGCAACATTTCAGAGATCTGAAATCACTTGGAAAGTGTGTGCCGGGGGCAGTCATCGATAATGTGGACAACGATCGCTTTGAAGGACACGTTGAAGTTCGTTTTGGTCCAATAAAAGCGGATTTTCGTGGTAGCGGTACCCATACAAATAACGACATGAATAAGTCAGGCTCTGTGATTGGCCGGGGTGCAGACAAGGGTGGGCAATCAAACCTCGAGGGGCAATTAAATTACATCATAGGGAAGGGAGAAACACCAGAAAGTTCTAAAATTGATGTTGAATTTAAGTTCGAAATTCAAGGCATGCTCGCGCAGTTCAATAGGCCAGAACTGGTGACTGGATTAGTGGATTACATCCTCGAGCAATTTGTACAAAATTGTAATTCTGTCTTATCAGGTAATGAGATCAAACCTGGCCAGGGTATAAGTGCATTCGCGCTCGTTGTGGCCATTGTTCGTGCAAAAATTGCAACTTGGTTTAAATCAAATTGAGTTCGAATTACGTTGTCGTTTCCGGAAAGATCTCAGATTTTTTGTGTACCACAGCCAATGTTGCCCATTTCTATAAAGATAGGAGATCATTTGCCAAACAAAGAAGAGTTCATGGAATTACAATTAGGTGATGCGTGCAAAGTAGGTGTCAGCTTCGTCCCGCATTGCCTTCATTGGTTTATGCCATGACGAATGTTTGCTGCACGAAATTGGCACTTTTTCTGAGATTTTCATCGTACCAGCTATATAAAACACTGCCGGATACAGTAAATATTTTACGTCTGAATATCCACATCTAACCAGTTGGGATTGTACCCAGAATTTACTCGTTCCTTCTCGTGGTCGAAATTGAGGAATTCTACTTACAAATTACAATGCATCCGTAAGTTCTGGAACAACGTCAAAGAGATCTGCGACCAAGCCGAAATCCGCGATTTGAAAAATCGGCGCATCTTCATCTTTGTTTATTGCAACTATTATCCGACTGTCTTTCATTCCGGCAAGATGCTGAATAGCGCCGGATATCCCGCATGCGATATATAGGTCAGGCGCAACAACTTTTCCTGTTTGTCCAACCTGCCAATCGTTCGGCGCGAAGCCAGCATCGACCGCTGCACGAGAGGCGCCAACAGCGGCATTCAATTTGTCTGCAAAGGGCCTCAATGATGGCGAATTTTTCTTTCGACCCAAGCCCCCGCCCACCAGAGACAACTATTTTTGCGGCCGTTAGGTCTGGTCTGTCAGAGGCCTGAACGATGTCCTCAACCCATTCGCTTAATCGAGGATCATTTGCCGCTGAAATCGTGTCAATTGGGGCTGCAGTATCCTCTTTCGCCGCATCATATCCCGTCGTTCTTTTTTTGGCATCTGAGGAGCGAATGGTTTGGAGCGCATTGCCTGCATATATTGGTCGTTCAAACGTTGTAGCATCGATTATTCTAACTACGTCAGGAATGATCATCGCATCGAGAAGAGCAGCTACTCGGGGGAGAACATTCTTTGCGCTAGACGTAGCCGGGGCGACAATGTGCTCAAAGTCAGAAGCAATTGAAACAACAAGATCTGATAGGGGTTCTGCCAATCCATGTTCATAAATGGCATCATCGGCAAGTAGTACCCTTACTACACCAGATAGTTTTGCCGCTTGCTCTGCCGCTCCATGACAATTCATTCCAGCGCAAAGAACAGTAACTTCGCCTAGAGCCAAGGCAGCCGTGAACGCTTTGCCGGTTTGATCGATGGATAATTCATTTCCCGACATTTCTGCCAATAAAAGTACAGACATTAGCTAATCCCCCAACTTCTTTGAGCTTTGCAACCAATTCTTCAACGTCGGCTACTTTCACGCCTGCTTTCCGCACCATTGGTTCAACGGTCTCCACGACGCTCAAGCGCGGTGAGATATCAATCCCAAAATCGGATGCCGACCTACTTTCAATTGGTTTTTTCTTAGCTTTCATAATGTTGGGAAGAGAGGCATACCTTGGTTCGTTCAACCGAAGATCTGCACTGAACACAGCTGGCAATTTAATTTTAATCCGTTGCAGACCACCATCAACTTCGCGGGTCACATTCGCATGGCTGCCATCGATGTCTAACTTGGATACGAACGTGGCTTGTGACCAACCAAGAACTGCCGATAGCATCTGCGCAGTCGCATTCATATCGTTGTCGATCGCCTGCTTGCCGCAAATTATAAGATCCGGACCAATTTCCTTAGCAACTGCTTGCAATAATTTTGCAACGGCCAGCGGTTCGATGTCAGTTGAATTTTCACTAGGCACTAATATCAATAACGCATTGTCAGCGCCCATGGCCAAAGCTGTGCGGAGAGTCTCTTGAGCCTTTGGTGTCCCTATGGAAATTGCGGTAATTTCCGTAGCAATTCCTGCCTCTTTCAACCGAATCGCTTCTTCCAAAGCATTCTCGTCGAACGGGTTCATGGACATCTTCACATTGGTTAGTTCTACATCACTTTTGTCAGGTTTCACTCGAACTTTGACATTATAATCGATAACCCTTTTGATTGGCACAAGCACCTTCATGTTTTGATTACCTAGTTTGCAATGAACGCGTTTTTGCTAGTCGACGAATGCTCGTTCGATGACATATTCACCGGGTTGGCTGTTGGCGCCCTCGGTAAAGCCTTTCTCTTCAAGAATGCGTTTCATATCCAAATTTAGGCCGATTGAACCGCAGATCATCACTCGATCGACTGCCGGGTCAAATGACTGAACACCAAGGTGTTCAAACACTTCACCACTTTCGATGAGGTCAGTAATTCTACCCATTTTCTCTGAATGTTCCTGAGTGGTCGTTGCGTAGCGGATAAACTTTTCCGCGGCCTCTTCGCCGACCAGCGGATCTTCAGGCAAATTATTGGCAAGGGCTCCTCCATACTCCAATTCAGAATTGGCACGACAGGTTTGCGTGAGAATTATCTGGTCGAATTTCTCGTAGGTTTCAGGTTCTCTCATCAAACTTGCAAAAGGCGCGACCCCTGTACCTGTTGAAATCATCCATAGACGTTTCCCAGGAAGTAGAGCGTCAATTACCAAAGTTCCCTTTGGTTTTGATTTTACAATCACTTGATCGCCAGGCTGAATTTTTTGCAATTTGGATGTCAACGGCCCATCGGGGACCTTAATGGAATAGAACTCCAATTCTTCGTCCCAGAAAGGAGAGGCAATGGAATAGGCCCGCAACAAAGGTTTTCCGTTCTCACCGGGTAGTCCGATCATAACAAATTCACCAGATCTAAATCGAAAACTGTCGGACCGTGTCACACGGAATGAAAACAATCTGTCATCCCAATGTTTAACGCTCAATACAGTTTGACCATCTGGCAAAACATTCAGTTCATTCTCCGCCATTTGTGAACTTGTCATGTGTCTCTCCAAGTTTGATTGGGAGGTTGGTGATACCAACCTAATTTGATGCTCAGCTTTCGTTGCTCATGCTCAATCCATCGATCTCATAGCCGTCGTCTTCGATTGGTGGTCGCTGATCGAGGTTGACCATGGAAGCTCCCTGTTCCGGTTGGGGCTTGGCAATGGTCACGCCGTCTATTTCGAACCCATTTTTGACTTTGTTAGTTCGGCCGCTTGCTTCCATGTAGACAGGCTTTTGAACGTGAGGTTCCACGGATGCGTCACCGGTAATGAGGAGGTCAGCTTTATTCGGCCTACCGTTCCATTCCTCCGCGTCTGCTGGAACTTCGCCGACCTCGGTAATATTTGGCCAGATTTCAGCATATTTGGTGTTGATTTCTAGCCAATATTCGAGACCTGGTTGGGTGTCTGGCTTAATTGCGTCGGCCGGACACTCGGGCTCACAAACACCACAATCGATGCAATCATCTGGATGAATAACGAGGAAATTTTCTCCGACATAAAAGCAGTCAACCGGACAGGCCGCGACGCAGTCTTGAAACTTACAATTGATACAATTTTCGGTAACGATGAAAGTCATGATGGCTCCTTAATAAGGAGCATACTCCCTATTTTATGAAAATGAAACCCTTAACCTAAAATTGGTACAGGCTCAATTTCGTATGAGTGACAAATAGTGCGTTGCAGAACCGGGTCGATCAATTCAAATTTGAAAGTTGATGCAAATCGAACCCCCCCAATGGCGCCGCAGGTACCACCAAACATTAGCGTTCCATCCCTAAATTCATGCCCATTGGAATGATATTTCTCCAATAGTTCAGCAGGTGATAGAAGGCCGGAAACAGCACCATCTTGATAAAGTACCGTTTCTCCATCTTCAAAAATATGAGCTTTCAGTTGTAATTTTTCCCAATGTCCCTCAACTTCTTCCAATGGCCAAAATTCCAAAGCGATAGGCTTGTCGCACAATTGCTTGGCGATAGTGATACCCATATGCTCAACCACTCGGTCAGTATGATCGGAGCCTGCGCCAACCCATATCTTCCCGCCAGTTTTCAGCATCACGTACTCAACTTCACCACTCGAACCGTCACCTATGACTTCAATTGTATCGGCAGTGGTTAAACGCGAGACACCAACCCGATAGAAAGTTGGGGTTTGTTCAGGTGGCTTGACACCAATTTTTGCAAGCTCATCAATGTGATGTTGAAGGGCGGTTTTGTCACGTCCAGTCCAACCACCAATGACAGCTTTGTCGATGGTAACTGTCTTTTCATGAGAGCCTTCTGTGGTCGTGAATTTCGCTTCAATTTTAATGGTTGCGGGCATAATTTTTTCCTATGTTTAGAGACGTCCGCGGATTATTTGTTCTAATCCTCTGGCGATCGATAAAAGACTACGGTCATCCCCGGTTTGCCCCATCAACATCAGTCCAACAGGAAGTGAATTCGCGTCCTGACAGGGAATCGAAATGGCAGGGCAATCCAAAAAATTGCCTACTGCGGTGTTTCTTAGACAAAGCAAATTTGTTGGATTAGATGCCTCTGGAGCCTCTAGATCAGACAATTTCGGAGGCACAATTTGGACAGTCGGCAGAACAAATGCATCAAACAGAGAATGCTTTTCCGAAACAGCTGCCCGAATACGGGAACGATGTTCTCCTAACAGGATGTAGTCGGCAGCAGTTTGGGATTCTCCAGCACTAAATCGCGCGCGCACCCATGGATCGTAGAATTCGCCGCGGGTTTCTAGTAGTTCTTTATGCCAAGCATATGCCTCAGATCCAACAAATCCACCCTTACTATTGATGTTGGGCAGTTCAGCGAGTTCATTGATCGTAATAGGTGTTAAGCGGACACCTCGATGCGACAAACGTGTCAGAGCTTCCTGGTAAGCGCTGGCTACAGTCTCGTCCAAGTTTTCGGTGACATAACCTTCAAGTACGCCAAGGCGAAGTCCTCCTTCTGGTCGTGATTCTACATCCTCGCCGATACCACCGGACAAAACGGAATCTATGACAGAACAACATGATACACTTGTCGCGAATGCGCCAATGCAATCAAGTGTCTTTGAAAGAGGAACGCAACCTGTTTTGGAAACCCTATTTGATGATGGCTTAAATCCGACTACATTACAAAATGCGGCCGGGATACGACAAGATCCGCCCGTGTCAGTACCAATTGCAGCTGGAACCATTTCCTCAGCGACTGAGACCGCGGCACCTGATGAAGATCCTCCTGGTACCCTGTCGTTGATTTTGTCATAGGGGTTCAGGGGAGTGCCGAAATGATCATTAATACCCAGTCCTGAATAGGCAAATTCGGTCATGTTGTTTTTACCAACAACAATAAAACCAGCAAGCCGTAGATTTCGAACTACTTCCGCATCTTGCACAGCTGGTTCCATATGATCCAGAACACGCGAACCGGCTCTTGTAACCTCTCCGCGAACGTCGAATAGATCCTTAACAGCTATGGGAATACCGGCAAATTTGGGAAGTGAGAGACCTTTTTCTCGTGCCTGGTCTACCAAAGTGGCTTCTGCTAATGCTCGTTCGCGATACAATGACAGAAAAGCTAAATCGCCTTGTTTTTCAGGTGCGTCAATTTGATCAAAGACATCTCTGACCAACGATTCACTGGTAACCTTTTTGCTCTCAAGCTTTCGGGAAAGATCAATAATATTTTGAATCATTCGGTGTCGGTTCCCGGTGATAAAGGATACCGAGCCGCAAACGAATTCGCGACCCGGTTGGGAGATGGGTTTTATTGAGGGTCGTAATAGTGCAGTTCCATCAGCAGGCAACCTTCTTCAGTACGAAAAGGTCCATGCGGTACATGGGGAGGGCGGCAACAATAGGTGAATGGGCCAAAACGCTCACCACCTTCGTTGCCTTCGTTGCCCACCCACATGTCTCCAGAAATTACAAAAACCTCTTCCCAGTAGTCATGTTCAAAGGGAACGGTTGTGTAAGTACCGGGTTCAAATTTCAACAAACGAGTCCAACCACCTTTCCGGTTTTCCATATCGAGGTGACCGGAAAGAATTTTTTGTTTAATACCAGAGGGATAGCCGTCCGGAGTAACCCAGTCTTTTTCCATGTCTAGCTGATAGAATTCCCGGTGTTCTTTATTTATGGCCATTGTGTTTCTCCTTACTCGGCTGGTTCGTGTAAAAGTTTTGGATTGTTAATTTCTATTGTCTGCATGTTGTTCCGGTTAGTTTTGAATTTGTCCTGCTCGTAAACGCCCTCTGGAATGTCATAGAAACCCTGGGCCAATTGCTCCAGGGAAGTCGATTTCATCTCGATGGAATCAAATGGGCATACATCCAGGCACAATTCACATCCGATGCAATTGTCGGTGTGAACGTCAATTTTACCTTCTGGATTTTGTGACAAAGCTTCGTAAAAACAAACCTGTATGCAGATGTTACAGGTTGGATTTTTACAAGTTTCTTCGTTCACGGCCGCATAAATCCGATTCTTGGAAAATTGTTCTGAATAATCCTTAACTGAACGTTTGGAGGCAATGCCCACCATATCATCGACAGTTTTATAGCCGTGTTCATCCATAAAAGTTTCGACACCCTCGATAATCTTTGGCAGCCATTTGATACCCTTAACCATCAAGATTGAACCAACCTGCACGATGCCCGCCCCGGCCATAATAAACTCGATAACATCACGGTGATCGAAGATACCGTTAGATCCAGATATGGGCATTCCCAGTTCTTCGTGGATCTTGTGAACCCAACGAAGAGACAAAGGCTTTACCCATGTTCCACCAATTCCGGCGGGACCACCGATGCGCGGTTGACCCGTCTCGATGTCTACAACAAAGCCTGTATGGCGGTTGATCACCGTAACCGCCGCGGCACCGGCATCCTTTGCGGCTTTGGCAATATCGAGTGGCTTTGATTGATCTGGAGTCAATTTTACAACAACAGGAATATCTACGGATTCACAAACCTGTCGCGTTACCTCATGAGCCACTTCCGGCTCTTGTCCAATCATTGATCCACCATGAACGCCAGGCATCATGGCTGGGTGAGGACACCCAAAATTAAGTTCCACCATAGGTAAACCGCAATCTTCAATGGTGCGGCAGATGTCTTTCCAACCATTGACGTCCTTTGCGCCGGCGCTCCCAATTAGGTGGGCGCCACGTTCTGCGGCATATTTTTGCGTTTCGATTAAGTCTGGAATCCAGTCTTTATAATAGGTGCTTGAATAACCGGAACGGCTATAAAATACAAAATCCCGGGCTGCTTTGCCCCGAATGATATCGCCTTTGGAATTCATTACACAGTATTTAGAGTTCTGCGTAAGTTGGGCCATGTCCTCAATGTCGGTGAGCGTTTTGATGATGGCACCAGAGGCGCCACCGTCAAAACATTGCCGCATCAAATCCGGACTGTTTGTTGTTTCCAACGAGGCTATGATGACCGGATTCTTAAATTTAACACCACAAAAATCCACACTTGTATCGGCCATATTAGCCTCCCTTCTGGGTTTCCGTTTGGTTTGATCTCGCAACCAAAGCATAAAACGATGTATACTCCGTATTTAATGACTTTTTGTTGAAGAGTCAAACGTTACGTGAAGATTGGCTTTGACATCACATTAAAGGGAGTATACTTCTTATATGCAATGAACGAACAACCAAAAGGCGACTACATGCCTCTCAAGGATAAAGATGCTCCGGGCCTTTCTCAATTCAGTTGGGACGATGTTTTTCGCCTTGAGGACCAATTGAATGAAGAGGAGAGAATGCTTCGCGATGCTGCACACTCCTACGCCCAGGATCGACTGCAGCCAAGGATCATCGATGCGTACAGCCAAGCAATAACTGATCCGGAAATTTTCTCTGAAATGGGCGAGATGGGTTTGTTGGGCATCACAATACCGGAGCAATACGGAGGCATTGGTGCTTCCTATGTCTCCTATGGATTGGTTGCACGAGAAATAGAGAGAGTCGACAGCGGCTATCGCTCAATGATGTCGGTGCAGTCTTCCTTGGTAATGTATCCAATATTCGCATATGGCACCGAAGAACAGCGAAAAAAATATCTGCCTGAGCTGGCTTCTGGACGGTCTATAGGGTGTTTTGGATTAACTGAGGCCGATGCCGGAAGCGATCCTGCCGGCATGAAAACCGTGGCAAAGAAAACCGCCGGTGGATATGTCATCAATGGCAGTAAAATATGGATATCAAATAGTCCGATTGCTGATGTATTTGTCGTTTGGGCAAAGTCGGAAGCTCACGGAGGAAAAATTCGTGGCTTCATTCTTGAAAAAGAGATGGCTGGGCTTTCTGCACCGAAAATTGGCGGTAAATTATCTTTGAGAGCGTCGATCACGGGTGAAATTGTTATGAGTGATGTTGAGGTAAGTGAAGATTCCTTGTTGCCCAATGCTGAAGGACTTAAGGGGCCTTTTGGATGCCTAAATCGGGCTCGATATGGGATTAGTTGGGGAGTGCTAGGTGCTGCGGAGTTTTGCTGGCATGCAGCACGTCAGTATGGATTGGATAGAAAACAATTCGGCAAACCCCTTGCTCAGACCCAGCTTTTCCAAAAAAAGCTTGCCGATATGCAGACCGAAATCACCCTGGGCCTACAAGGCTGCCTGCGTCTTGGACGCTTGATGGATGAGGCAAATGCAGCCCCGGAAATGATTTCTTTGATGAAACGCAACAATTGCGGTAAAGCTCTGGATATTGCTCGCCTGTCTCGTGACATGCATGGTGGAAATGGAATCTCCGAAGAGTTTCAAGTGATGCGCCACCTGTGCAATTTGGAAACGGTTAACACTTATGAAGGTGCTCACGACGTGCACGCTCTCATACTAGGGCGTGCGCAAACAGGCTTACAGGCCTTTTTTTGAGCAACTGAAGGCTGAGTCATGGATCGCGCTGATATCGTCCACAAATCATTTCTCGATAAGGTTGCCAATGGAAATTTTCCCAGTGGCAACAGTCCCTCAGGTTCATTGTCTGTCGAAGAAGCAATTACGATCTTCAGAGCTCAATGCCTAAGTCGTCATCTGGACCGTACATCACGAAAGATGCAGGCGGCCGGCGAAGGCTTTTACACCATTGGTTCTTCGGGTCATGAAGGGATGGCGGCCGTTGCGTCCGCTCTGAGGCCGACCGATATGGCATTCTTGCATTATCGGGACGGTGCGTTTCAAACCCGGCGATCAACTCAGGTGCCCGGCACAACTCCAACATGGGATATGTTACTTAGTTTCTCTACATCAAAAGAAGATCCAATCTCGGGAGGACGGCACAAAGTCCTTGGATCAAAATCCCTGCTGATCCCGCCTCAAACTTCTACAATTGCGAGTCATTTTCCAAAGGCGGTTGGGGCGGCTTTTTCGATCGGTTTGGCCAAACGATCTCCTCCGGAACACAAAGTACTAGAAGACGACTCCCTGGTTATGTGCTCGTTCGGCGATGCATCATCAAACCATTCAACCGCCCAAGGGGCCATAAATACGGCGTGCTGGACGTCCTTTCAAAATTCTCCTCTCCCCTTGCTCTTTGTTTGCGAGGATAACGGTATTGGTATCTCGACCAGAACCCCTAGTGGATGGGTCGCGGCGAATTTTTCTAACCGCCCGGGATTGAAATACTATCATGCCGACGGACTTGATATATATGATACTTACAACACCTGCAAAGAAGCTGCAGCCTATTCGCGCGGGCAAAAAAAACCGGTCTTTTTGCATCTGTCTATGGTCCGTCTTTATGGCCATGCCGGTTCAGACATGCAGCAGACATATCTTTCCAAATCGATCTACGAAGGATGGGAAGAGGACGATCCCCTATTACATTCTTCTCGACTATTGTTGGAAGCGGGTGCACTCGATACGGATGGAATATTGGCTATTTACACCGAAATCGATGCTCAGTGTACCCGTGTATCTAAGGAAGTAATCACTCGTCCCCGTTTGAACGACGGAGACGAGGTGATGTCAAAGGTTGTCCCTCCGAAGCGATACAATTCACCAACCAACGGGCCTTCTATAGAAGAACGGGAAGTAACATTTGGATTTGATTTACGCCATATCAACGAACCGCAACACATGTCTCGATTGATAAATTGGGCGCTTACCGATCTTATGTTGACACACAAAGACATCGTCATGATGGGTGAAGATGTTGGGCGCAAAGGAGGGGTTTATGGTGTAACTCAAAAACTATCCGATCGATTTGGCAACGCTCGATTGATCGATACACTCTTGGACGAACAATCCATATTGGGTCTGGCCATCGGCATGGCGCACAACGGATTTCTGCCTATGCCGGAAATCCAATTCCTGGCCTATTTGCACAATGCGGAAGATCAAATCAGAGGTGAAGCCGCTACCCTTCCGTTCTTCTCGAATGGTCAATTCACCAATCCAATGGTCCTGCGCATCGCAGGTCTTGGTTACCAAAAGGGTTTTGGAGGGCATTTCCATAACGACAATTCTTTGGCGGTGCTTCGGGACATTCCTGGAGTTGTAATAGCCTGCCCATCCAATGGCGCTGATGCTGCGAAGATGTTGCGTGAATGTGTAAGATTGGCATGGGAGGAGCAGCGTGTTGTCGTTTTTGTCGAACCGATCGCACTTTATCCAATGCGAGATCTGCACAAGCCAAAAGACAATGGCTGGTTGAGTGTTTATCCGCCTGTGGACGAAACAATTCCGTTTGGTCAGGTTGGGGTAACCGGTGACGGGCCGTTGGCATTGCTTACTTATGGAAACGGTCATTATCTCTCTCATCAAGCCGCCAAAATATTGGCTAAGGACAAAATACAGACTCGTATAATTGATATACGGTGGCTGGCGCCGCTTCCAAAACCCGGAATTTTAGATGCTCTGCAAGGAGCGACAAAGGTCCTAATTGTGGATGAGTGCAGAACCACGGGAAGTCAGTCGGAAAGTCTGATGGCGATGTTACAGGAACACTCCGATTTACCACATGCCAGACTTGCCGCCACTGACAGTTTCATTGCCACAGGTCCAGCCTATGCCTCCACCATGCCATCACGCGACAGTATTGTTGAAGCTGCCAAATCCCTGTGGAGTAAATCATGAAGCAAACAGCAGTCATTGTCGCGCCGGGACGCGGCACTTACAACAAAACTGAACTTGGATATCTGGGGCGGTATCACGCAGATAAAATTTCAATAGTCAAAGAATTTGATGATCAGCGCCTCGCATTGGGGCAAGAAACCATTGTGTCTCTTGATGGCGCAGATCGTTTTTCTGGCCCTAAACACACGAATGGTGAAAATGCCTCCCCTCTGATTTACTCATGTGCTTACGCCGATTTCCTATCTATTGATCGTGAAAAGTTTGAAATCCTGGCTGTTACCGGAAACTCAATGGGCTGGTATATCGCGTTGGCCTGCGGCGGAGCACTTGAGCCTCATGCCGGGATGAATGTGGTCAACACAATGGGCACATTGATGCAGAATGAATTGATTGGTGGACAGATTATCTATCCATTTGTTAATGAGAATTGGGTGGAAATTCCAGGAACACGAAACCAGATCATCGAAAAAGTTAACGAGATCGATGTTTTGACCGACCACCGACTGGCTATATCGATCGAATTGGGTGGGATGCTCGTTTTGGCAGGAAACGAAGCAGGCCTCGCGATGTTTGAAAAAAGCATGCCGCGAATAGAAAAACGGTTTCCAATGCGTTTGCCCAACCACGCGGCTTTTCATACCGACCTACAAATTCCGGTTGCCAAGAAGGGGCGAGAAAAACTGGACCTGGCGCTTTTTCAACAACCGAGGCTGCCCCTTATCGATGGTCGTGGCTTTATTTGGTATCCGTACTGTAATTCAATTTCCGATCTATACGAATACACGCTCAATAGCCAGGTAGTAAAGCGTTACAATTTCACAGGTGCAATACGAACGGCTGCCAGAGAATTTATGCCCGACGTATTCATTGTTCTTGGGCCTGGCAATACACTGGGGGGAGCAGTCGCCCAATCGTTGATTCAGGCGAATTGGCGAGGGATGAATAACAAAGCAGAATTTCAGCAAAGACAGGCTGAAAAACCACTCTTAATTTCAATGGGATTGACGGAGCAAAGAGGTCTGGTAATCGAAATTTGAAATCAACCCACGATATCAATGATGGTTCACTGGTTAGGAAGATATTTCTTGTTCGACTACCTGTGTCCGACAATCCCCATCTAACGCGATTGATTTTCACGAGTTGCATCATCACCAAAACATCATTCGCAAAGCCCGACATATGAATTTAAAAAACATATCAACCTCAGATCAGCAACACCAGATCCTGCTTTCACCTAAGTTAACCGCACTTGTCATCGTCGATCACCAGATGGCCTTTGAGCAATGTTTTGATATTGAGGATATTAAATCGGCAGAGAATGGTGTTGCAAATCTTTTAGACGTTGCATCAAAAGTGGATGTCCCTGTTATTACCAGTTTGGTAAAGACCAATTCGATTGACTCAAAATTGAGTGTAAGGCTCGAAAAAACAATACCCGAATTGGCACGGTTCAACCGCAGCGGCATCAATCCTTGGGATGATCCGGCGTTTGCTGATGCTGTACAGATTGCCAATAAGCCACGTCTTTTGATTGCAGGATTGTCCGCCGAAACATCTCTGTCATTCACTGCACTTTGCGGTCTTGAGAGAGGCTTTGATGTTTATGTCGTCAAAGATGCGTGCCTTGGATACTCAAAGCAAAGCATTGCAATAACCTTTGATCGCTTGACCCAGGCCGGTGTCGTTCCAGTTAGTTGGCGGCAAGTTGTACTCGAGTGGAGTCAGGGCAGTGTTGATGAAGGCATGTTGCGGCGACTTCTGAGGGCACACCGAACGCGCAAGCTTAATGATAGCATGCCGTAGGGACAAGACTAAATATCATTTGAGCAGTAATTTTTTTCTCAACTCGTATTATGGCATCCGCCTGGCCGATGGCCAGTCGCCGAGCTGTTGTGAACCAAGCCCTGCAAGCAGGTCTTGGCCATTCGGCTTCTATCTCTGATGCAGGCCCGAAGCGATGCTTCGGACAATGGACACCCGCATGCGGGTGACTTTGTTTGAAAAAGCATTTCCCCTGCGGCTGGGGGGCGGACGACCCTTATAGCCCCGAGCGGTCACAGCGCAACGGCTTTGGCTTTATGTCCGTATATGTCGTCTGAATTCTCCTACCAAAACCATTGCGCTGCGCCCTGTAAACTCGGGGCTGACGGGTCTTTTCACCGCCCCCCATCCACCGGGAAATTGCGGTGAAGAGGAGAAGATCAGCATGATCACGCAATCACAACAAACACCACACCAAGCCCAGAGTGACGGGCCGCGCATCTACGTAGCTTGTCTCGCAGCCTACAATAACGGCCACCTATACGGAAAATGGATTGATGCAGATCAGGACGCAAAAACTATTCAGTCCAATATTACCACGATGCTGGCAGCATCACCTATTCCGAATGCTGAAGAATGGGCCATTCACGACTGTGAAGGTTTTGAAGGTGCGGACATTCAGGAATATTCCGGCATCGAGACAGTTGCAAAACTTGCAGCTTTTGTCTCCGAGCACGGAGAACTGGGCGGCAAATTGCTGGCCAACTTTAACGGGGAACTTGAAGACGCAGAAGCCGCCTTTGATGAGTATGCAGGCGAACACAAAAGTCTTGCTGATTTTGCTCAAGACCTGATCGAGCAATCGACGAAAATTCCCGAAAACCTCGTCAATTACATCGACTATGACGCGATTGCTCGTGACATGGAACTCAATGGCGATGTGTTCACCATCGAACTCGGATTTGAATCCGTTCACATTTTCTGGTCGCGATAAGCGCCGAAATCATTCCAAAAAACCAACCCAATCCCAAGGAGTAAGATCAATGCAGTTACAACATATCCCACTGGATCAACTTAAAATCTCACCATTGAACATGCGCCATTCGCGCAAAGCGCCAGACGTCTCCGACATTCTGCCAAGCATTCGTGAGCGCGGTATCCAGCAGCCTTTACTGGTCCGCAAGAACGGCAAAGGATATGAAATCATTGCTGGTCGGAGGCGGTATTTCTCGCTGAAAAAGATTGAGCAGAAAGACAAAAAAACCGACCCCGTACCGTGTGCAATCATGGCCGAAGGTGATGATGCGGCAGCGGTTGAAGCATCGCTGATCGAGAATATTGCGCGGTGTGACCCCGATGAAATGACCCGTTATGAAACCTTCGCCCGACTGGTCAAGGAAGGAAAAACCGCCGCAAATATTGCGGTCACCTTCGGCGTAACCGAGATCATGGTCAGGCGTTCGCTTGCCCTTGGCAATCTTATTCCTGCCATTCGCAACGCCTATCGCGAAGGCGGTATTGACAACGAAACCATTCGCCAGCTGACATTGGCCAGTAAGAAGCAGCAAACCGAATGGCTCAAACTCCATAATGCCCCTGATGAACATGCACCGCGTTCTTGGCGACTCAAACAATGGTTGTTTGGTGGAGAGATAAAAACAAGCTCTGCCCTGTTTCCCCTCGACACTTATAAAGGCGGCATCATTACCGACCTTTTTGGTGAAGACGGGTATTTTGATGATGCGGAGAAGTTCTGGAAACTGCAAAACCAAAGCATCGCCACCGAGCGCGATGCATTGCTAAAGGCAGGTTGGGATGATGTTGTCATCTGCGATGTTGGTCAACATTTTGCCACATGGGACCATGTAACCACATCCAAGAAAGATGGCGGACGGGTCTATATCGTCGTATTGGCCAACGGCGAGGTTAAGAAGCATGAAGGCCTGATCACGCAAAAAGAGCACGAGAAGCGATTGAAAAGAGCAGCATCGCCAAACAATGACAGTACCGATGAACCATCACGCCCCGAACTTACCAAGGCAGCGCAGAATTATCTTGATCTTCACCGCCATGCCGCCGTACGTCATGCGCTTTTGAGTCATCAAGGCGTTGCCCTTCGGTTGATTGTTGCTCATGCCATCGGTGGCTCTGGTCTTTGGCAGACCAAACCCGACCCGCAACGGGCGGATAAAGAAGAAATCGCGGCAAGCGTTGGCAGTTCAAAGGTGGTTACCGCCTTTGCAAAAGAACGGCAGTCAATCCTCAAAATGCTCGGGCTTCCCGCTCATGGGCATTCAGTGGTCAGATCAAATGGTGATGATTATCGTGTTGTCAGTCTATTTGCTGCACTGATCAAACTGTCAGACAAACAGGTTATGCAGGCGCTGACTTTCATCATGGCGGAAACCCTGCAGTCTGGAACCAGTGTTGTTGAGGCCCTTGGCTGTCACCTTAAAGTCGATATGGCTGATCACTGGAAACCGGATGAAGCGTTCTTTTCGTTGTTGCGTGATAAGTCAGCAATCAACGCCATGTTGCGCCATATCGGCGGCAAACAAGTCGCAGATGGCAACGTAACTGCTACGGCCAAAACCCAGAAAAACATCATCCAGGACTTTCTTAAAGGCGAATCCCGCAAGAAGGTTGAAGGCTGGTTGCCGCACTATATGCAATTCCCCTTCAAGTCCTACATCAAAGGCAGAGGTGGGCGGTTGAGCGATAATCTTGCACGGACTAAATCTCTGATATCTTAAGCCACAATTGCCCAAAGCGGCCCCGACCCTTTCATCCCAAGCTGGAGGGTCGGGACCGCGTTTCACGGTTCATGCGAAAGAAATAAGCCCCGCATCTTTAGGTGTGGCAGCTTTTGCTTGTGCCACAGATGATCAAAATTACGGTCAAATCTGGTGCACTTTGTCTGATAGCGGTCCTTAGATTGGTTCGGATTTGCGAGGCGTACGGTATTTGGGCAGTCATACTAGAGATGGCATCACCTCCCATTCAAGTCCGGTACCAGCTACCGCCAATTTCTGCGCAGGCATGGGAATAGCCACGAAAAAGTATGTTGCATATCTCTCCCGTGGAAAGGGATATCTTCAAATTGCTTGGACGAGTCTCATCAGATCAACACCTTCTTTCACCCGCATCGGACTTAGCCACATACCCAATTGCTTACGCCAAATTGTCTCTCAATATTGGGTCACGAAAACACCTATCGCCCTGCTTTTGCTATTTGACCTATGCCGAACAGCGGCGGCATGAAACCGCTTTCAGGAACATTTTTCCCCGACCTGCGGTCTTCCTCGCGGACACTTCGTGCCTTCGACACTATGTATTCAAAAAAGCACCTTTCAGCGGTCCTTCACTTTGTTGCGGCCTTGTCAGGTTCATGCCACCGCTGCCCGGCATGGCCGGTCGCGCGTCAGCAGGGCGATAGGCGCCTTCGCGACAAATAAATGGAGATAATAAAATGGCACAAGCAATTGGATATGTAACAAAATCTGACAACAACGGATACGAGGGTACACTCGCACTGATGAGCCTCAAGAAACGCATCAGCATTCTGCCCAACAAGTCCAAGGAGACAGATGCACAGCCCGATTTCCGGGTCTACACAGAAGATCGTGTGGAAATTGGTGGGGGCTGGAACCGGGTCGGAAAAACATCAGGTAACGCATATGTATCGCTGACCTTTGCCGCCCCCGAGTTTGGCCCCCACAAAATCTACGCCAA
>NVWB01000064.1 GCA_002733575.1 Blastopirellula sp.
TGTGAATATAGAGCTCGTAAATATCCCTTCAAAATAAATGAAAGCATCACTCACACTTTCTGCTCTAAAAAATACCCATGCCAAGGTGGTTAGTAAATAAGTAAATACAATTAGCAATCCGTCTCGTAATGATGGAAACAACCATTTGGTTTTCACCGTGTCTAAAAATGTTCGGTTGCGCTTCATTAAAACTAATGGAACAAAAAAGAGCGCATGTAAGGCTCCCCAAAAGAGGAAAGTCCAATTTGCTCCGTGCCAAAACCCACTGACCAAAAACACAATAAATATGTTTCGTACTTGTTGCCATTTACTTCCTCTACTTCCACCTATAGGGATATAGAGATAATCTCGAAACCAAGTAGATAATGAAATATGCCATCGTCGCCAAAACTCGCCAATATTTCTAGAAAAGTAGGGAAAGGAAAAATTCTTCATGAGTTTAAATCCGAATAATCTCGCAACTCCAATAGCAATATCTGAATACCCAGAAAAATCACCATAAATTTGAAATGAAAATAAAACTACACCGAGCAAAAGGGTACTCCCTGAATGGGCTCCTGGGTCTTCAAAAATTACATTGGCGAACTGCGCACAGTTATCTGCAATCACCATTTTCTTAAACAAACCCCACAAAATTTGTTTACAACCAGCAACGCCCTCAGCATACTTGAATTCTCGTTTTTTCAGAAACTGAGGTAAGAGACTAGAAGCTCGCTCGATAGGCCCAGCCACTAGTTGGGGAAAGAAGCTAACGAAGGCGAAAAAAGAAATAACATTCTTGGTAGGTTCTAACTTTTTTCGATAAATGTCAATGGAATAGCTTAAGGTTTGAAAGGTATAAAAACTAATCCCTACGGGAAGTATAATCTGGAGTCGGGAGGCTTCAATAGGCTCTCCAAGTAAGGTGAAGGCTTCAGAAAAGCTTTCAGCAAAAAAATTAAAATATTTAAAAAATCCCAAAAACCCAATATTCACTAAAATACTAAGGGACAGCCACCATTTACGTTTTTTGATATCGTCAGTTTGGGCAAGACGTAAGCCTACGATATAATCGATTAAAGAACTAAAAGCAATTAAGAAAAGAAAACGCCAATCCCACCAACCATAGAAAAAATAACTAGCTATAAGAAGGAATGCATTTTGAAGTTTTAAAGATTGATTGGTCACAAACCAATACAGCATAAAAACTAGTGGTAAAAAAAATGTGAATTCAAGAGAATTGAACAACATAGCACTGATTTAGTTTACTATGTGGATATAATACAATTTCAAACGTGATTTAGAAATTATAGACTACCTCTAGTTTATACTTTTTTAGAGCGATTTTTGCTTTGTCCATATCCTCTGTAAAACCAAGAATATAACCTCCTCCTCCAGAGCCACAAAGTTTCAAATAATAGGCATTTGTCTCAATCCCTTTCTTCCAAAGTGTTTGGAATTCTTCAGGAATCATAGGTTTAAAATTATCTAAAACCACTTTTGAAAGCTGTTTAATATTACCAAAAAGTGATTTCACATCACCTTTTAAGAAGTCCTCTACACAAGCATCAGTATGCTTAACAAACTGATTTTTAAGCATATTTCTAAAACCTTCCTGCTTCATATTATTCATGAAAATCTGAACCATAGGAGCTGTTTCTCCTGTGCTTCCACTATCTAATAAAAAGACAGCACCTGGTCCGTTTTCCGTTTGAGAAGGAATGCCAGCTGGTTCTATATTATCCTTAGAGTTGATTAATATAGGTAAGCTTAAATATCGAGCCCTAGCGTGAGATCGGTCCCTTGTGGGGTGACAAACCGGATTTCTTTCTTGCCATTTAAGTAGTCGGTCAGCTTTTGTTGGCTGGCACTTAATTCTCGCCAAGCGGCAATTGGGTCATCCCGGTCTAACATGCCCCCTTTGAAGACAAAGTCTTCGTAATCAGATAGAGACATCTCGGCATCTTGTGCCGAAGAATGACACGGAAATTGACTGCCGACCCAGCGGAGAGTTTCGTCCGCCGCACGTTGCAAAAAACGATCAAAGTAGGGCTTACGGCCTTGGCCGGCAACTGCTTGCCGGGCCGGGTCAATGTGGCTTAACGCCTTGGTGTTTTCTTGCCCCCAAAGCCCAATGGCCACATCGATGGTTTCCACTTCATGCAGTTGCAGCGGGTTCTGATACGCCAGTTGTTCATCGCTGCCCTGGCTCAACATGATTTCTTTGCACTCGTCAGGAGCCATCAACAGATGAGGGTGCCCGCCCGCTTGAATCACGGCCCGATAAACCTCGGTCACCAGCGGCTCGGAAATCGTTGGCGCCGCAATGCGGACTAGATCACCCGGTTGGACATTGGTTGAATACTGTACCAAAATCTGAGCCAATTTCGTCAATCGAGGATCACGCATCCGATTATCCTTTGAAGTATCATCAAGCAGAAGATCATAAAAACGAGGAGTCCGTTTCTTACAGAAACATTAAACCAAACTGTCAGTGGTCTGAAAACCAGTAGCGCACTGTTTTAAACGGAAAAGCAGATTGTGCTGGAGAGTGGCTGAAATTTATATTTCCATCCACCTTTCGGCACTATTTTTATAAAATCTGTCGTATTTGCAAAAAAACTTGCCCCTTTCCCTTTTGTTTTTCGCGTAGGTACTAAAAGGTGTTCTGGCCATTTCGCTAGAATGATTTTATTACAAGTTTCCATGTTGAATCATTTGGGACAAGGAAATCGCATGTGGGCTCGGTTAAGACTTGACATTCAATGGTTTCATTTGATTCGAGGAATCTTTGATTTCCTGCCATTTGGAACTAGGTCAAAGACCCAAAAAAAGTTGGAAGACTATTGGTCTCTGCAACAAGATGATGTTTTGGCTTGTTTGTCGCTAAGAAGTGGGTTTGATCTTTACTTGCAGGCACTTGAATTGCCGGCGGGATCAGAAGTGTTATTCTCGTCCATCACAATTTCTGATATGCCCCGAATTGCTGAAGCACATGGGCTTGTGCCAATTCCTGTTGATTTATCAGGTTGTAATTTTCAGCTTGATCTCGCGTCTTTGGAAAATGCGATCACTGCGAAATCAAAGGTTCTAGTAGTTGCCTATTTGTTTGGGGCACGACCAGATCTTAGCCAGATAATTAAGCTTGCTCGTGAACGTGATTTGTTGATTGTCGAAGATTGTGCGCAGGCCTGGCATACTCCTGATTGGCGGGGCAATGCTGACGTGGATGCCACTTTCTTTAGTTTTGGGAATATAAAAACAGCAACTGCCTTAGGAGGTTCGTTGTGCCGGATCGGTCATCAAGAAATTCTAGATCAAATGCGAGAGCTTCAAGAGAAGCAACCAGTTCAGGTCACTTGGAATCGACCTGTGAAGCTAATCAAGTATGCCATGTTAAAGATATTGTCTACCAGAGTCGTGTATTACTTTTTCTGCCAGTTGTGCCGGTTTAGAGGCAGAGATCTCGATGTGGTTCTTCGAGGATTCACGAAAGGATTTTCAGAAAGCGATCTATTATTTAGATTGCGAAAGCGGCCCTCATGCGTGATGATGCGGATGATGTATCGCGGTCTGAAGACCTATGATACTCAACGCATCGAACAACGAATTCAGAATGCACATCAAATAATAGAGCATCTAGAGTTGCAGAAAGTAGAGTATGAACCTAGTGAGAATTCGCACAGTTATTGGCTCTTTCCTTACTTTTGTTCTGCCCCAGACCAATTGGTTCTGCATTTGCGACAACATGGTTTTGACACAACACAACGCGGACGCATGGAAGTTCTTTCACCGCCCGACGAGCGGCCTAATCTCATCTGTCCACAGGCAACAGAACTGTTAAACCAAACAGTACTGCTGCCATGCTATCCAGAAATGTCAGACTCTGCGATTAACCAGATGTGTGATCTAATTATCCAATTCAATCCGCAGCAGTCCTTCATCCATGATTCGACAGGTGACACTAGTAAATCCAAGAATGCACTTTGCAAACAATAGAGGGCCAAAGTTAAGCAGGGTAGATAGAATTCTTATGTGTGATTGTTTTGGCCTCTCTTTTCTGGCATTTATCCACGGGCTAAATTCCCCAGAACCCCCCTCTGGTGCGGCCATTTTGTCCGATGGATAAATTATCCATACGACAATCATGGGATGGCTGGTGGTTGGTTTATTTATTGTGTCATTGTAAGTGCTATCGTCAAACGACTTACGGCAAGTTGAAATATTGACAACTGGAACATGTCCATAATTTATCCATTGGATAAAAAAACATCCATGGATAAATTCGAAAATCACACGTTTCCAACCGGTGAAAACAGCCACCTTTCCCCCCGATAGAAATCAAATCAACGGGTAGCCCAAGTTGCTCGCAACCTGCGCTGGCGCAGCCGACAAGAGGTCACAAACAACGGCATGATTTGTCACGAAACTGATCCATAACAGTCTGGTCCAATTTACAAAACATCTGTAAGGCACACCGGGTTGTTTTATTGAAACCATGGTGCCATGCCCTCGCGCTTTCGCGTGGGCATGCTTTGGAAGTATTATTTTGACAACTTCAAGTAGCTCGTAGGGTGGCTGCCTTTTTAGGCCAGCCGCCTGTCTGTTGATTATATTTCATTAAAGAGAGACGATCGAAATCACGGCATCAATTAAGTTCTTTGGAACTCGATGAACGGTTGTCTTTTTAGAATGAAAGCGAGATGCATTTTCAGGGAAAAATATTTCAACGAAGCTACGCCCACAAACAGGCGGCTGACCTAAAAAGGCAGCCACCCTACGACGGTCAATCGAAGCAGCAATTCAAACTCCAACCACACTTCACACTGGCAAGATGCCAGTGGCACCCGAGAAGGTCTCTTGGTGGTGTGGATTTTCGTCAGTGTCACCCGTCGAATTGAAACCGCTTACACCGACGAAGAAGACGAAGTGAAAACCGAGAACGGCTGGGACTGGTTGATGGTACTGTCAGTCGTGGCGTTGGGTCTCATCGTCTGGCAGATTTCAGAAGCTGCCATGCCAAGTGTCTTTGACGAAGAGGATTGAAGCAGGCACAGTCACGACCACCACTAATTCATTACGGACGCCTCTTCCATCTTCTTCACAAGATTTCTCACCGTTTCAATCAGTTTTTTTCGATCAATGGGTTTGGTAGCGTAGTCATCGCATCCTGCATCAAGGCACTTCTGCTTATCAGATGACATCGCATGAGCGGTCAGGGCGATGATGGGGAGCGTGTATCCTTCCTCTCGCAGTCGCCGAGTGGCCTCGTAGCCATCCATCACAGGCATTTGCATGTCCATGAGAATCACATCGAACGGTTGATTTTCTTCTTTTGCGGCGATGGCAAAGTCAAATCCGATCTGTCCGTTGCCGGCAAGCGTGACTTCTGCTCCTGCCTTCTTCAAAATAAATCCAATCAGCCGTTGATTGTCAGGCCCATCTTCGGCAAGCAGGATGCGGTAGTTGTGGAGTGGATTATTTACCGATTCATTTACCGATTCATTTACCGATTCTCCAGAGAGTTGAATTAGTTTCACATTATCCAATGAGCCAGTGGAAACCGTGACTGAAAACGTGCTGCCTTCGCCCAGCGTGCTGGAGACAGAAAACTCGCCACCAAGCAATCTCACCAATCGTTTGCTGATCGAGAGTCCAAGTCCCGTTCCACCGAAATTCCGAGTCGTCGATCCATCGGCTTGCGTGAAGGGATTAAATAACTTGTCGATTTTGTCAGCGGCAATCCCGATGCCTGTGTCAACCACATCGAATTGTAGCTTCGGCTCCTTGCCTGTTTCGTTCAGCAGTCGGGTAACGATCTGAACCGATCCCGTTTCGGTAAACTTGATCGCATTTCCTACAACATTGATGAGAATCTGACGTAGCCGAGCGGGATCGGTGAAGATCGTTTCAGGAATCGAACCATCAAATTGTACCTCTAACGGCAAGCCCTTCGATGTAGCCCGCACTCTCATCAACGAGGCTACCTCGGCAACGAGTTGATGAATGGAACAGTCGGTATTTTCGACAACGAATTTCCCTGCTTCGATCTTGGACAAATCAAGAATGTCATTGATGAGGCCTATGAGACTTTCCCCGTTTCGTTTGATTATGCGTGCAGCGTCCACATTCTCTGGCTTGCTCACGTTGCCAAGAAGGATGTCGGTGAAGCCAAGAATGGCGGTCATTGGCGTGCGAATCTCATGGCTCATGTTAGCGAGGAATTCGCTCTTAGCATTGTTCGCTGACTCGGCGGCAACTAACGCCACGTTTGCCTCGACACGTTCGGTGACATCGACGGAGTATTTGACGACCTTGCATGGCTTGCCGTTGAGGTCGAAGATCGGGTTGTACGACGCCTGAATCCAGACATCCTTGCCGTCCTTGCCGATGCGTTTCAACTCTGCCGAGATATATTCTCCCCGGTTGAGTTTCTCCCAGAACGCACGGTACTCGTCGCTCTCTCGGTATCCCGGTTCGACGAACATGCTGTGGTGCTGACCGATGACTTCTTCCTCGGAGTAACCCATCGCATTCAGGAAGTTGTCGTTGGCGTTGAGGATCGTGCCGTCGATGTCGAACTCGATCACCATCTGCGACTTACTGATCGCTGAAATCTGGCCCTCAAAGTTGTTTTCAGCAGCAATTTGCGCTTCCCTAGCATGCTGTGCAGCATCCTGTTCCATTTGCGTTTGCTCTGCGTCGAGAGATCGCAGTTGCGTTACCATTTGATTGAAATCCCGGCTCAAATGACTCAGTTCATCATTTCCTTTGATCTCAACCGACGTACTTAGGTCGCCCTGTCCGACTGATGCAGTAGCCCTCCCCAACTTGCCGATTCGCCGTACCACCGAGTAGGACATCAACACTCCGATTACGACAGCAACGAAAGCCGAGATCAGTAAAAACACAATGGACTTGTTAGCCGTTTGCGTAAAACCAGCCGACCAGTCGTTACGAGACACGGTGGCGATAATGCTCCAGTCTAAGGCTTTGTTCTTCCCGAATTCACCTAGATCGGCATACCCGGCGAACACTTCATCACCCGTAGCATCCTTGTAGACGCTGCTTCCGACCGCCCCTTGTGACTCAAAACCGTCTAAGAGGGCGGGATTTGCTTCCAAATCTGGAAGCCTCTTGAAAGCCTTCACTAGATCATTGCCACTGACAATCACTCGACCGTCGTTATCGACGAGGCACACATTCTTTGCACCAGACTCTTTTAGATTTTTGAGGAACTCGGTGGGATAAGGCTTGATCGACTTAAGATTGACTTCGATACACAGTAAAGACACAACTTTGACATTAGCATCGTCAGTGATGGGCGTGATAAAACACAGCCCTGTTCCTGAGTCAATTGGGATGGCCTCTGAAACAAAAACGTCGCCCTGATGTCCATCGACTGCGGCCCGAAGTACAGACTCGATTCCCGGTAGGACTTTGCTCGCCAATAGTCCTTTTTCGTTCTGATCCCCAGAGCTACAAATCGTGATGCCGTCGATGCCGACGATATCAATGTCATCAATCCAAGGCGTGGCGTCCACGACTTCGGTAAGGTACTGAATTCTTGCCGCCACATCGTTGGTTTCAAGAACGTCTGCCTGCGAAAGAACTCTTGCTTCGACCACCCGCTCTTCAAGAAACCGGTCGATGCCATACGCAGCGATTATTGATTGCGTCTTTAGGGAACTCCTCAGCGAATCGTCAATCGAGGATTCCGTGCGAGGCACGGTATACGCAAAAAATACAATTAACGGCACGGTGGCAACCAAGATGTTGACCACGAGAAAACGGACACCAAGAGAGTTGAATCTTTTAATCATCATAATGGTCATTTCTCATTAAAATCTTAAATGTCTATTTATGAGTGATAAAACTTTCCTACTAGTTCTTCCAAAAAGCGGGGGTTAAAAGCTACCTTGTTGCAAAGGGATTTGTAGGCTATTCACAGCTTGACGGCCCGCTATCTTTAGCGGCAGGCCGCATGTGAAAATCGGCAGAGACCACCTGTGATAGCCCTGCGACTTTCGGTGGTTAATTAAAGCAACTCTAAATTCACTCATAATTGTCAATGAACATTATTAATTGAATTTCTAGGCCGATCATGGAACGCTTGTGACTGAATCAGTGGTACAAAGGTCTCTCGGCTAGTACGGCGGGAAGTAATCGTCACACCAACGACAGAACACCCGAATACGGAGTGGCTGATTGAATGAACGAAAGAGTTCATCGCTTCAAACAAAACCGCATATAGTAAAGCAACCCAGTGATCGTCTTCCCATCCATGATCTCACCGCGCTCGATCATGTCGATGGCTTCGTCTAATGCGACCACATGGTTTTCGATTTCTTCGCCTTCTTCTCGGGCAGGTGGACCGGCGGTCAGGTCGGTGGCCACGTACACAAACATACGTTCATCCATGATGCCTGGCGATGGATAGAAGGTGGTTAGTAGTTCCAAGTTCTTTGCAATATAGCCAGTCTCTTCGGTCAGTTCTCGGGCGGCTGTGATCTCTGGCGGTTCATTCGGTTCAAGGGTGCCAGCGGGTAGTTCGAGCAGCGTATCACCCACTGCCACTCGGTAATTGCGAATCAGACAAATCTGATTTCCTGAGACCAGCGGCAAAATTACCGCCGCCCCAGGATGCCGCACAATGTCTCGTGTTCGATTGCCCTGCTGCATGCGTTCCACGTTGAATCGTACGCCTTGGAACATTAATTCACTTGGTTCTGTCATTTCTTGTCACCCTGTTTGCTTTCCTTTTGAAACTTCAGCACTAGAATTCTACATGGTCTGGAACTGAGGACCAATACGATGTGTATTGCATTGTTATGTTGAGTACCACCGACATTGGTCCGCAGTCGCGAACTCTGCCTTATTGAGGAGGGAATACCAAATGTCTAATGAATGTAATGTTGGTGTCTTTCGAATTCTAGACGATGCCAAACAGGCCATCGAGGCTTTGAACCAGAGTGGATTTCCTGCTGATCAGATATCGCTTGTCACCTCGGCGACCAACCACGAGATGGAAGTACATGGCACGATAGAAACTGGCGATGATGCCACCATGAATGCCCTGTTTGGGGCAGGCATCGGCGGAGTGCTCAGTTTAATCGGCGGAGTCAGTGCTGTGTTAGTGGGCGGGCCAATCGCCATTCTTCTAGCAGGCCCTCTGTTAGCAGCCGCCCCAATTGTTGGCGCAGTGTTGGGTGGCTTAAAAGGCTGGGGCGTACATCATAGCCACATTCCCAAGTACGAAGCCTTGATCAATTCCGGCAAGGTGCTGGTCATCACACACGGCAACCCCCTAGAAGTCGCCCGAGCCAACCGCATCCTGGCCGAGACTTCGGCTGAAACTTTGGAGTTCTACGCCGAGACCGATGCTGATGACCCGAATATCGTTTTGCATTGATGGTGCGTCTCAATTCTAAATGAAGTAGGACGGATGAAGTCTTTTTTTCATCCATATCTAATCTGTATTTCATTGGAGTTGATTCTCATTGCATTGGTAGGTTAAAATCAACCATTATGTGTGATAGAGAATCTTGCAAAGGTGGATGAATAAAGATTCATCCGCCCAACGGCAACTACCATGGAACCGCGTAACAAAAGTCGGCTGGCGAGCAGCCAACCTACCAGAGGATTGTAGTAACTCCAACGGTCTGCTTTTGATCTTACGCAGTCGCTAATTGGCTGAGCGGAGGGCTTCGATTGGGTCGAGGTTGGCGGCGCGTTGGGCCGGGTAGAGGCCGAAGATCACGCCGACGATTACTGAGATGCCGAAGGCGATGGGGATCGAGATTGGAACGATTTGAGGACTGACTTCTTGAACCACTTCAGGCATCGATGCCATCAACGTGGCATCGTAGGCGGTCACCGCATCTCGAACGATATCGACCGCTGGTACACAGAGCAGACCACCTATAATTCCCGTGACACCCCCGACGACTGAGAGCACAATGGTTTCGACCAGGAACTGACGCACGATGTCGCTTCGCGTGGCGCCGAGTGCTCGACGAATTCCGATTTCTCGCGTACGTTCGGTAACAGTAGCCAGCATGATGTTCATAATTCCGATGCCGCCAACCATTAACGAAATGGCAGCAATCAGGCCCATGAATACCATGAACATCAATCGAGTTTGCTTTGCTTGTTCTAGTAATTCTAGCGGCACAACAATGGCGACATCTTTCATGCGGTCGTGATGTTCAAGCGAGACACGAATCAAATCGGCCGTTTCTAAGATGGCGGTTGTGTTGTCTTTGTTGTTGGTTTTGATGCGTAGAGTAATCTGGTTGATCTCAAGCTGTTCGCCTTCAAAACTTCCACTACGCCGGGTGATAATGCGATCCCCGATGCGTTCCCACAGTGTATTGATGGGGATGTAGACATCTTTATTGAATTCTTGGCCCGATAAACTTCCGCCGATTGCCGAGGTTGCAACACGAGGTTTTAACACACCGACCACGGTGTAGTAATCGGTTTCGATATGAATCCTTTTGCCGATAGGGTCTTTGTAGCCAAACAGGGCTTCCGACACTTCAGCCGCTAACACGCAGTTGTTGTCTCCGCGTTCATTTTCACGATCAGAGATAAAATGGCCTCTTTCGATCTCCAACTGAGTCATATCATAATACTCAGGCGTGCAGCCAACTAATCGCCCGTGAATAAGCGTGGGCCCGTAACTAAATTGTCGGCTGATTTCACGAATCGGCACGGCCTTTTCGATCGCACTAATTGTTTCGATCAACAAATCACGGTCATCTCGGGTTAGCCCATAGGGGACAATACCTCTTGTGCCGGCAGTGGCTTCGGTGGGCGGTTTGACACTGCGAACGATGACGTTGTCTGCCCCTAGTCCTTCGATTTGTTCTTGAGCTTTGGCGCTAATCCCTTCCCCAATGGCGAGCAACCAAATCACACTGGCGACTCCGATAAAGATACCAAGAATTGTCAAGAGCGACCGCATGGGATGCAGTAGCAAACTTTTAATTCCTAGATTCAATGTACGAAGCCAAAGCATAGTAAGACTCGATTATTCTCGTTGAGAGTGAGAGAGTTAGCTGACAGTAGATGCGGTTGGAATCATTTCACCAGAGATGGCATTACGACGATGTTCATTTAATCGATCGAAACTAATTTCGCCATCGTGTAAGCGGATGATACGTTTGGCATGTTGTGAAACATCATCTTCATGGGTCACAATAATGATCGTGCGACCTTCGTTGTTTAGCCGCTCGAATAATTGAAGTATTTCCTCGGTCGTCTTCGAGTCAAGGTTACCAGTCGGTTCATCTGCCAAGATATAGTCTGGGTGGTTAATTAAGCTGCGAGCCACTGCGACACGTTGTTGCTGCCCGCCAGAGAGCTGTGTGGGCCGATGATTAATTCGATCTCCTAGGCCCACCATATTTGCTAACTCTATACACCGCTTTCTATCTTGCGCGGTAACTTGACCACGGTAGAAGAGCGGAACTTCGATGTTTTCAATCACGGTTAGCTGCTGGATCAGATTATACGATTGAAACACAAACCCGATGCGTGAGGCTCGGATGAACGAGAGTTCGTCGTCGGTCAATGTGCTCGTGTCATCGCCGGCTAAAATGATCTTGCCAGCGGTCGGTCGATCTAAGCAACCGAGCATATTCAAGAGCGTACTTTTGCCCGATCCAGAAGCGCCCATGATGGCCACGTAATCGCCTTCAGGCACATCAAAGGTAATCGAGTTTAAGGCATGAACGGTTTCGCCTTTGAGCTCATAAGTTTTGCGAAGTTGTTGAACCTGGGTTGCGTAATTCACTGGCCGCCTCCAGCGGAAGCTCCTTGAGAACGCCCGTTGCGTTGTAGGTTTCCGCCTTTGTCATCTGTTGAGTTAGCCAGTTGTAGTACCGAGATATCAAACTCTTTTCGCTCGACTGTTCCATTGCCATCGGCATCGGCGTTTGAAAACGGTTGGGCATCTTTCGAACTCAACTCTTCTGAGGAAAGTACGCCGTCAGCGTCTTTGTCAAACCGTGTGAAGAGCCGGTCAATGGCTGCTTTTGCAGTGGGTGAGACTGCTTCTGTACTAGGTAAGACAGCTTTTGCTGAGGGTGAGACTGGTTTTTTCTTTTCTTCGGTTGATACATTTCTGCCACGCTTAGCACGTTTTTGTTGATCAAGCTTTGCATGTTTGGCGATCATTTCCTCTTTTTGAAAATCGACTTCGGGTAGGTCGACCTGATCGAGGAAATTACGAGGATTGCGGGCCACTCTATCGTTGGCGGTAATCCCTTCTTTGATCACGACAAATTTACTGTTGCTTGAGCCAATTTTCACTTCACGTGCTTCGACCCCGGCGCTGTTTTTCAGAATGCAGTAATAGGTGCCCGCATGTTGGTAAATTGCTTGGACTGGAACTTGAAGCTCGTCAGGCGAGGACTCGACATGGATGGTCACTTGCGATGTCAGACCAGGTCGAATGGTATTGGAACTGCTGTCGATTTTAATGGTGGTTGCATATTTTTTGATCGGCGAGGAGTAGTAGCTAACGGGCTCAGGATATTCGCTGACTTTGGTGACTTCGCCCGTTAATTCCAAGTCATCGTAGGCATCGAGTCGAATGGTGACGGGCATGCCTACTTTAATCATTTCAATTCGAGACTCATTGATTTTGCAGACGACCTGCATTGCGGTATAATCTGGCAGACGGATGAGCGTTTGGCCTTCTCGAACATTCGCACCCGGTTCAAGAATGAATTCTGAATCGCCACGGCTGCTTTTAACATTTGCATGTACCACTTGCCCAGCTTGGGGCGCGACGATTGTGCAGTGATCGATTTCACGTTTGAAGTCTGCCACCATCTTCTTTTCGAGCAAGAGTCGTTCTCTGGCTGCTTCTAAGGAGGCAGTTGCCACATTAATATCGCTCTCAAGCCCCTTCATTTTTTTAAATTTCGTATATTCTTCAAGAACTTTCAGTTCTTGTATCGCTTTTTCTAGCTCGATAGTCGATTTATCAACCGCAAATCTATCTCCTTCTAACTGGAGCGAGGTGACAAAACCTTTGGCTGCTAAACGAGAACTATAGATATAGTATTCTTTTGCTCGGCGAAGGTTTTCTTCGGCCAATGTTTCCGCAGCTTTGAGCTTTCGTCGTTCTGTGAGGAACAGCCCCAATTCGTATTCTTTCAAGGCAATTTCAGCGGCCGCTAATTCGTTTTCGGCTTTGGAGAGTGAAGCCTGGGATTGGATGACGTCTAGTTCCTGACGAACCAACTCATCTCTTAAAGCGGCCGAATCAAGGAGTACCAAGACTTGTCCTTCTTCTACGATGGCGCCTTCTTCGATGACTTCAAGCACTTTAAAATAAGAGGTGGATGATCGATATCCCTTCGCCTGGGATTTTACATCTCGATTGTTCGCACTTTCTACCTCGCCACGCTCTACCACGTTGTGCAAGAAAGGACCACTGGAGACGGTGTAGTACAAAATTTCGGTATCTTGTTCATCCGATCCAAAGGAGCCCAAGGTGAAATAGGCCCCAACTGAAATGCTAGCAAGAACCATGACACCAATTAGTGCACGGCCAATGAATCCTTTTCGTTGACGCCGGAGAGCATGCGAGTTGTTAGAAATCGATGCGCAATTCATGTGTTTGAGACCTTGTGTAGTAAGGTCGCGTTGTGATTGCAAAACGCGAGTTGTAGGAGGGTAGGTATCAGGGTAGGAAAGCTTTTCAGTAGAAATACTTACCCCATTCTACCTGAAAAAACCGCAATTGTCATCTAGGATTATTAGTTTGCGGAGATCCGTTTGAACAATACATCAATGTCGATTGATGCTTGTAACGGACAAAGTGCATACTACATCTAACACCAAAGATCTCTCAATGTTACTTGAGAGCAGGCACACATTGCCAATTCAGCGGATAAATTCCACGAATCATCCTCTATTATCTATCGGTCGATTCTAGATGAATCATTGTTGATCTGACTCTTCTGACAAGATTTGTTTAAGAAGCGAGGGAAGTTTATCGCCCTCAAGTGGTTTAGCAGTAACAGGTTGCGAATTATCTACTTGTTTCATGGGTGAGTAGAGATTCTCAGATTTCGCAGCGGGATTGATGTTTGTATGAAAAGCGGCCGGCTGTACTTCATTCGCATTTAAGTCCAATGATTCCAAAGGTTTAACTCTCGGCAACCGCTCGTCTTGGCTGGAATTGCCATCGGTTTGATTTTGGGCCGAAGGAAACAGCAGAACTTCCGTGCCCTCAACCTCAGTCCTTTCGACTTCCGGTTTCTCTAATTCTTCGAACATCTCAGTCGACTCTTCAGCCGGCGGCAATAATCCCCTCCAATACGATTCATCGATGGGACCAGGATCGAGCCAGATGCCGCGGTCGTCGATTTGCATGGTGCCCATGTCGAGATCAAGGCTGCGTCTTTGCACTTCAAAGTTGACCGCCACACCCAGGAAGTCGTTTTGGGCACTTAGTAAGCTATCCAAGGCGTTAATCAGATCGCGTGCGGTTGAGGAATCAAACTTTTGCGTTTGGTTTGGTTTGCTAGGTTCTTGCAAGCGAAGTTGGGTTCGTTCGACCTGAGAAATGGCCACTTGCACAGCCGCTCTACGGAGCTCAAAGTTGATATAGTTTAAGTCCAAGGTACGAATGGTATCGCGCAGCCCCCGTGAGATGCCATCACGGAATTGATAAAACTGGCGGCGTGTGCGTTGATAGTCGATCAATGATTCTCGATAGGTGTTCCGTTCGACCAACCGTGTAAGCGGGGCATCCCATTCAAGACCAACTTGCAGCCGACCTGTATGTGCACGAAACTTCACGGGGTTCTTGCCTACATTGGAGATGTCGCCGTCAAAGACCACATCCAAGTTGCTTTGTAGATCTTGAGCAAAGAACTCAATTTCTCTCCAAGAGTCGACCAGGGCGGCTCGGGCATTCATCCAGTCTCGACGGTTTTCACGAGCCACATCTAATGCAGACACGGAATCAATTTTGACGGGAACCAACGTAATCGATTCGGTTCGGGCACGGGCTTGAACGAGCGACAGCCCTAGCAAGTCGCCAATCAAGCTGGTGATTTTATTGGGGATTTGACCAAAAACGGCCTCTTGTGCCCTAGCGTATCGTTCGTCCGGTTTTAGATTGGGTGCTTCGGTAACAAACTGATCTAAATCGGCCAGGATGATTTTGATCTCTTTCTCATGTTGCGTGAAGCGTTTATCAAGATCGGTCATGATTTCATCCAACTGAACAGGCAAGCGTTTCAAGCGATCGATACTTAATACGCCAGTTGATATTCTTTCCGCTGAAAGCTTTTCTCCTGCAGTCGATTCGTAATCACGAAGTCGTTCCTGAACGGCCTTCAATTCAATTTCCCGGCTAGGAATCAGCCGCTTAAAGTTTTGCATGTCTTCACGAACTAGCGGAAAATAATTCTCGTTGACTTTTGATTGAATCTCTTGAACCTGTACCAGCATTGCACGGATTTCTGCAATGCTCTGGGAAGTCGTCTCATCCCACTCAAGTTCTGGTTCAACTTGTTCTGGATCGATTTCAGCATCTGGCTCAGGCAGCATGCTGATGACGAGATCTCCCACTGCAACCTGAATGTCGTTCAAACGGTTTTGGACTGGAGTGAACGCTGGATCAATTAAGTTAAATTGATCAAAAAATGAGTCTCGATTCAGCGAGACCTCTAACTCAGGCGGCAAGCCCAGGTCCATTTTGTAGCGATCTAAACTATCTTGAAAACTAGTCTTTGCGGTCAGCAAAGAACTTTGGTCGCGGAACAACGATTGCCGGGTAAGCTCGACCTGGAAGGAGTCGATTCGACCTGCTTCAAAAAATGCTTCCAACTGCGAAAGACTGCTTCGTAACGCAGAGATATTACTCTCTTGGTTGCGGATATTTTGTTCGCGTTGCAACAATCCCATAAATCCGCCGGCGTTGAACGAACCGCTGGCTCCGAAGCTAGGGAAGCCTACGCCACGACTAGCACCAGGCCCGGCCGACCGCCCTGTGACAATTTCTAGATAAAAGGCGCGGTTAAAGCGTTCCAACTGGCGAACATTGGCCAATAGATCTCGTTCGGCTTGTGTTAATCGTTCTAAAACTTGAACCCTGCCCCCATTTCTTAAGAGTGGCTGGACAAGTGAAAAATCGAGCAGGCTGTTGACCGATTGCGAATTGGGACCAGAGAATTGCCAAACGAGTGAGTTGGCCAACCCAACAACTAACTCGCCACCGGTAGCACTCAATTTCTTCATTTGGATGCTGCGTGTACTGGCATCTAACTCACTCGAAGACCCACCCCCAGATCGTAATCGGCCATCCGCCGTGTAAATGGTTTCGTAGCCACCAAAAAATTGTGTGTCAAAACGGAATCGTTGAAAACTAACATTGAGCGCCGAGAAATAGAGGTCTTCCATTTCGGTCTGATAATCGGGCGAATGCAGCCGGGCTAGTTCGACGACTCGATCTGCATCGAGTGTTAATATGCCATCTTCGTTTACCGCAAGGTAGGCTTTCCAATCAGGGTTTTCCACCGTATCAATGATGCCGTTTTTCTCCCAGCCCCAATAACCATGTTTGTCGTCAACGTAGTGCATAAACTGGTTGGAAGTCGGATCGTCGAGCGGCATCGGCGGACAATCGATCGCAAACGGATAGAACATCCGCGACTTCGGATCAGGCTCAATATGATAGTCAGGCAAGCTCCAGCGCGGATCGGCAGTCTTTTCTGAGACTAAGTTAAACACCTCGTCATCGGCCTGCAGACGATAAAATTCACGCGAACGATGACAGCCTGTTAAGGCAATCAACGAAGCCAGCATCAACACAATCAGAGACAGACTGGTCGTGATGCCATTGGCGAGACAACTCTGTTTGATAAAGCGTATCACAGTTTTCGCCTGACTGAATATCATGGAATGTAGTTGAATTTTCATCGTGGTTTTTTCCTAAGCAGCCTTGCGATTGGGGAAATCTTGATAAGTAGGAATTTCATTGGCCTGTGGGTCAATGTTTCCGACTGCTTTGAGTATTTGTTGGACAGAGGGTATTTGTTCGAGAGCATCTGCTGAGTTAATTTTCGATAGACTCCGTGCAATCGATTGATATGCCTGGTTCACAATTTGATGACCGGCCGGGCTGAGCACCCACACCTGACGCCTGCGATCATTCGGGTCTCGATGCCCTTCGATGTACCCTTGCTGACGCAGGTGCTCTACCAAGTTGCTGACTTGCGGAGCGGAGACGGCCAGTTTTTCTACCAGCACTCTTTGAGCCGGAGGAGTCTGCTGATATTGATGACAGATTGAGAGTACGAGAAATTCTTGTTCCTCAATCGGCAGCAGTTCGACCGCCTGTTTGATGAACCTGCGGACCGTACGATCAGACTGAGTCAGCAACTGAGCTAGTTGCGAAAATTGAACTGCTAGAGTCTCGGGAGAGCTCTTATTTCCATCCATGGATCTAAAATCTCGTTGGGTTTAATTCACAGGCGCCCTTTTGTTCAAAAACAGCCAGAGAGGGGCCAGTCGTTCAAAAAGGAACCATTTTTAACGAAAATACCGATATTCTTAATAATTCGACTAGGTAATCATTCAAACTTGAATGATTACCTGGAATATGCGGTTTGTAGTGGGTGGTTTTTCCAACTACTGGCGATAAAAGGATTTAGAAACTTCAAGAGAAGGCAAGATAAACTTGACACCCTATTCTCCCTAGCTTATCATCAGTAAACGAGTTTTCTCGAACGATTTTTGAGATATTTACTGACGTAAATACCACAGAGATTAGACTATAAAGACACATACGCTCTAGAACTAGGTTATAGTTCTAGTATGCCGGTCTCTGTATTGCCGCCTATTTTCATTGCAACTTTTCCCGTTTAGAGTCCAACGCTACCATGACTATGCTCTATATCACGATTGCCGTTTTAGTTTTGATTTACGGTGCCATTTCGTATTTCAATGCGGCGACATGGAATGTTCTGCATGTGATAGCAGCGTTCTCTGCTTTTTTTGCAGCGTTTGCATTTATCATTTTTGCAGCACTCGTGCTCAAAACTCAAACCGAGTGGAAATCTCATTTCGACACGGTTAAAGGGAAAGCTGAAGTGGCCGAAGCAGATGTGATAAAACAACTACATGGTTCTGCATTAAACCCAGTGACTGGTCAGCGCGAATCTGTTGATCTTTCTGTCTTACAAGGCAGAAGTGATATGGACCGCATGCTACATGCACGGGGCCGTATCTGGCGTGAGTGTCTGCATAAACAAATCGTTAATGGAACTGTAGACGTCACTCTTTCACTTCCGACCGATCCAAACGACCCAAACGCGGCGGCTCCGGTGCCTTCGTTCGATCCTACTCAACAGTCGATTGTTTATGTGTTCAACGAAGTTAAGAAAATAGGGCATGCCGATCCAGAGGTTAATCATATCGTTCCAGAGGCTTATGTAGGCCAGTTTATTGTTACAGGCGTGAAAGGTCAAATCGTAACACTCAAGCCCAGCTATCCCAATGATGCATTAATGAATACAGTTGCTCGGTTCCCTAATACATGGGCAATCTATGATCAAATGCCTATAGATAATGTAGAAGCATTTTCTGATGAACTTGAAGCTGAATACGGAAACAGAGACGAACTGGCTCTAATTTTCAACGCTGCGTTTGATATTGACGCTAGTTTGGCTGACGCAAAAGTTCGTATTCTGGACGAGTTCCAGCGTCATGGCAGTAAAGACCCTGCTGACCTGTTGCCTACCGATTCCGATAATACCAGGTGGTATGTGCTTAAATTTAATAAAGACCACACAATTCAAGTTGACACACTAGATCAAACAGAAAAAAGATTGAACTTTGAAACAGTCGACGGGTTTGCTGCGGCAGAAGATCTAAAACAAGGTCACGATACCGAGTTCAAAAAAGGGGATATTTCCTCAGCGATTTTTGACAAAGTAACTGCTGAACAATTGGTCGCTGATGATATCGCCACCATCGAAGATACCGTTTACAAACGACCCATACATGACTTTTCTGCTGAATTTCAGTATGCCCATGGCCAGGCATTGGTCTTGAGTGAAGAATTTGCTGCATTGACCTTGAGCCAGCAAGAATTAGAGAAGGCGAATACTCAAGGCCAGTCAATCAAGGCTTATCGTGAAACCGAAATCGGGAATCTAAAAACAGACTTAGCCAAACTCGTGTACGAAAAAGAACAAGTCACCAAGCTAAGAGAGCAACGGACAGCACAACTTGAAGAGGTTTTGTCGATCAACAGTAAGCTTTATCGTTCGAATCAAGCCTTGCTAGAAGAGCTAACCAAAGTACATCAGAAGCAAACTGATCTAATTAATCAGAATAGCGAGGAAGCAACTATCAATACCTCGCTGTTAATCGAGGTTAAGTGACCCGAAAACCCAATCTTTATTTCTCTTCGGGTTTTCCGAGGCAGTTCGGCTGTGCCAGACTGCTCTTCTTGTAGTTCGTAACCTAAGATATCTTAATGTACGCGATGTTTATGTGCGCAATGTTTGCGCCTCTCAAGCGAAATAAGATTAACTGGTTCTAACTGCAAATAGTAAATCATGGGTTTTTCAGACCGAGATTATAATAGAGAAGAGTCCCAAGGGTTCTCCTTTGGCGGCGGTAGCGGCAGCAGTACACGTTCGATAGTCAACACCCTGTTGATCATCAACATCGGCGTGTTCTTGGTTGATTGGATTGTTGGAGGCGGAAACCTTGGTCATTGGTTTGCTGCATCTGATCAAACAATAACCCGGCCATGGTTATGGTATCAATTTCTCACGTATGGCTTTCTACATGATACCAGAAACATCTGGCACATCGTAATGAATATGTTTGTGCTGTGGATGTTTGGTCGGCAAGTAGAAGCAAAGTATGGACCTAAGGAGTTTCTCCGGTTTTATCTTGTCACCATTATCTTTGGTGGATTTGGTTACAGCTTATTCTACTTCCTTCAAGGCTCAAGTACGTCTGTAATTGGAGCTTCTGGTGCTGTAACGGGAGTTCTCATATTATTCATCTGCAGCTACCCTAAACAAACCCTCTTAATATATGGCGTTTTTCCCGTGCCAGCTTGGATCGTCGGAGTTTTTATCGTTGGTAGTGATATTTATGGATCATTCGATGAAAAATCAACCACCGCGCATTCAGTCCATCTTGCAGGTGTCGCCATTGCGTTGGCCTACTTCTATGGGGGTTGGAATTTCAGTAGGATTATGCCCAATGGAATTTCGATTCCAAAGCAGTGGTTTAAACGTGGACCAAAGCTCAAAGTCCATTCGCCTGATGTGTCGAATCGGTATGCGAAAGATGATCAACGGGGGGATGAGCTATTGGCAAAAGTTGATGCACACGGCATCGATAGCCTGACGACCAAAGAGCGAAAGCAATTAGACGCATATAGCCGCCGGATGAAGCAAAAACATCGTTGATTCAACGTGCATAGAGTTCAACCACCAGTCAGTTCAAACTAAATAACTACGGCAGCAAGGAAGTGCCACGGATGGCCGATAACCAAACTCGACTCAACACGTTGCGGGCCATTGCCGATGGTACCGATCACCGGCCGCCTACGGAGAAAGGCCGCAATTCATCGAGGCTGAAAACCGGATTCGTGGTTGTCTTGTTATTAGGTCTTGGATACACGGGCGCACATTACTTCCAGACTGGCAATCTCAACCCGCTTCAATTATCGAGCCCTCCCTCGTTAAACATTGCAACTGAGCACTCGCCGAATCTGACCCAACCTGCTTCGGACATGGTGGCAATTTCTGGAGGCCAGTTTTTGATGGGGCATGCTTGGGGGCCAATCGGTTCTAAGCCTGAACACCTGGTAAGTCTTCGCAGTTTTCAAATCGAGCGGCATGAAGTCACCAATGCGCAGTTTGCTGAATTTATTACAGCCACCGGATATCAAACAACTGCCCAGCGTCTGGGGAAATCTATTGTGGCTGAACCATCCATGTATCAAGCCAAAGAGGTACACGGTGCCGATTGGGAACACCCACTTGGACCTACAAGTACCATTCAGGGACGAGAGTTATTCCCCGTGGTTCATGTAAGTTGGACGGATGCCAACGCTTATGCCCAGTGGGCCGGAAAGCGACTTCCGACTGAAGCAGAGTGGGAATATGCCGCGAGGGGTAGTTTGGCTGACAGCGATTACCCATGGGGAAGAACTGATAAGCTAGACCAGCGGGTGATGGCAAACACAGGCAAGTTGCGGGCTGTTGATGCCGATGAAGATCATTTTTCTGATCTGGCACCGGTGGGTCAATTCCCGGCAAGCTCTGCTGGGCTGTACGATATAATCGGGAATGTGTCTGAGTGGTGTGCCGATTATTATTCGGAAGATGCCTACGAGTTGTCGTCGTCTGACAACCCACAAGGGCCAGTGACTAGCATCGACAGGGTCGTTCGCGGCGGGCACTGGTTCTCGAAGCTGGGACAGAAGAATTCAGAAGCCACCACGTGGTTCCGTCAGCACAGCCCCCCTAACATGACGAGTAACTATACCGGTTTCCGTTGTGCCCAAGATTCTCCTTAAACTGACATCTCTGCCAAAATCTTGGTAATCGTGCAATAAAAAGCTTGAAAATCTGCCGTTTCACGCCAACACTACAAACAGAGCTTCTGCCGAAAGTGTTATGCTTGGATGATCTTTTGCTGATTTAGGACATTGCTCGGCCAGGCCGAGAAGGAACCTTTGATGGGGCTGTTCGACTATTTCTTTAAACCTTCCACGCAATCAAGCTTTGCCGAGCTTCTGATTCAGCGATTGCATGATGCGGGTGAAACGAAAGAGATAGAGTATGATGAAGAGTCATTTCAACTCCGCCTTTTCGATGACGGAGAAGAAGCAGGGCTGGTAAACTTGTGCAACTTGTACGCAGAATTCAACCAGCTCGATGATTCTGAAAGCGAGCAGTTCTTTTCTCGGGTCACCAAGGCGTTGCTTTCGTATCAAAAAGAAGTGCCTGATGAATACGCGGACGCCAAGCCCGATATTCGGCCAGTGGTGCGTAGCCGTGCATATTTCGAACTGTTACGACTTGAGCAACAGTACCGAGGTGCCGAGCCTTTGGAATTGCCGTATGTCGAAATTGGCAATCATCTGTTAGCGGCTCCGGTTTATGATTTGCCTGAATCGTTAAGAACCTTAGATGCCGAAATGTTGCGTGATTGGGATGTCTCGTTATACGAGGTCATGGAAACGGCTCAAGCGAATTTAGAAGAGGTGGAGTGCGTTGTCACGGTGATTGAAGATCGGGTCTATCTTTATTCAAGTGGAGACAGTTACGATGCGTCTCGATTGATGTTAACCGACCGGTTGGCGGAAATGGATTTTCAAGGAAAACCGATTGCGATGCTACCCAATCGTGATTCGTTAATTTTGACTGGTAGCGACGATCTTAAAGGGCTTCAAATCATGCTCGACATGGCAGAAGGCACTTTCAACAATCCGCGACCCATCAGCGGAACCGCCCTGTGCTTTCAAGAAGGGCATTGGGAGACTTGGCTTCCGGATGCCGATCATCCTTACTATGCAAGATTCTTACATCTCCACCATCAGTCGTTAGCGGGCGAATATCACGAACAAAAGAGCATGCTTGATCAGGTCTTCGAAGAAGAAGAGATCGACCTGTTTGTCGCTTCTTACTTTGTAATCAGCCGAGAAGACTCTGGCCAGTTGATCAGCTACGCCGTTTGGAGCAAAGGCGTTCAAGCGTTATTGCCTGAAACGGATTATGTTTTCTTTCTCGACAAAACCGATGGCTCCATTGCCGCTTCGGCCACTTGGGAAAAAGTACGAGAAATAGTCGGCACCCTGATGACCGATCTGGACACGTACCCCCCTCGATTTCAAGTCGAAGAATTCCCCACACCCACACAAATCGAACAACTGGGAATTGATGCAGATTTGAAGTTGGATGAGTGAATTGGATTAGTCAGTGCAGTTTGCGCTACAAACTGCCTAAACAGGGACGCATTTTATTGAAGCACGTCGCCTTGATCTAGAAATGCGATCAAACGAAGGGTTTCACGATCAGGGCTATTCCGAGGTTTTATGGTGCGTTGTTGAATTGCGACCTTACATTGTTTCCCAACAGAATATCGGGATTCACTGGTCGCCTCTTTTAATTCCGTATACCGAATAATCACGAAAAACGTCCCTTTGTCTTCAGTATTTCTCAGCCTCGTTAGGGACGATATCATGTAGCCAGGGAATTCATTTCCTGGAGTCGATTGTCTGAGGCAGCCACCGAGAAGTGCAAAAAGATTTCCACACCAAGGGGATCAATCTCAATCGCGAAGCGTAAGCGAGGAGCCGCTACGATTTGCACTTCCTCCTCGCGTAACGGCGTGTTGATTTAATTGGCTCGGATTTTGGCGAAGTATTTGGTAGATTGGTTGGAAAAGGAGATTGTATTTTATGAATTGGGCGAAATCAAGCGAGCGGCGTGATCAGTTGGTTTTATTTCCGACTCGGTTGGACGATGCGATTTCTGGCGATCATTGTGT
>NVWB01000065.1 GCA_002733575.1 Blastopirellula sp.
TTCAGTATCTGGATGGCAGGCGGCGGTATCAAAGGGGGCTTCCGCTATGGGCGGACCGATGAACTCGGCTACCGGGCGGTTGAAAATAAGGTCGAAATCCACGAACTACACGCCACGATGCTTCATCTGCTCGGAATCGATCACTTGCGACTCACCTATCGCTTTAGCGGTAGAGACATGCGATTAACCGATGTCGACGGCCATGTTTTGCATGATATTTTGTCCTGAACCTAATTAATTCCCGGCTATCTAGTAAGTTAAGGAATCTTTCTGCCAGAGCCACTTTGCCCCCCTTGACGGTTACCGGCTTATGGAGAGAATTAAGCCCTTGGAACGGTCGGGGTTGTAGCTCAGTTGGTAGAGCAACGGACTTTTAATCCGTAGGTCCTGGGTTCGAGCCCCAGCAACCTCACTTCCCTAAGCCGCTTACTCATAAGAGTTTGCGGCTTTTTTTGTTTCTTGAGTAGATGTTTCGAGAATCAAATAGTCAGTGAAAAGTCAGTAAGACGTTGCGGAACAGCACCTGTGTCAGTGCCATGTGATTAAGAGCCTTCAGGGTAAATCACGTCCAGCACATTCTCTAGGTTTGAATTGGCATAGTATTTCATCGTTGTTCCGATGTCTGCATGTCGCATCAAGGCCTTCAAGACTGCCGGCATATACTCCATTGCCAATTTGGATGCACACGTTCTGCGTAGGTCATGAGCCGATGCACATTTGTTGGCCGATACCTTGATACCTGCTCCTTTACCAATAGCTGATATCTTGCGACCAATCACGTCTTCAGAGAAATGGTCACACAATACAAAGACGTGTCCACCAGTTCTCCTAGTAGCATCAGGGAAACGCTCATTAAGCCATTGAGCGAATCTAGGCGTTAATGGAACCGATTCGTCTTTTCCGCTTTTTTGGGCCTCTGAATCAATGCTGTACAGCATTCTGCCCGAGCTATTTTTAACCACGGAAAAAGCCCCTTGTTCCCAAGTGAGTTGACACGCTTCGCCAATTCGCAAACCAGAGTGAGACAGCCCTTCAATCAATTCCTGTAGTTTCTCATCCTTACTGCCGGCAATCTCAAGCATCTGAGCCACTTCTGCCTTCGTTAAAGGTCTACCCTTACTCGCTTTCGCTTTCTTGATCATCTCAATAGCTGGCAGATCCTGAATATAGCCATGCTGCTTTGCGAATCTTAGTAATGTTTTAATGTTTCTTAGATGCTTATTTACCGTATTTGGCGTTAAACCAAGTTTGGTTAATGCTTGACGAAAGTGCATTACCTGCTGGCTTCGCATGCTCGCTGGGGTAGCTGGGGAGATGATTTTGAGAACCTTGTTATTGGTCGCTAGTATTTCACGTTGTGAAGTTTCTTTGATGTCGGGAAATCTGGCTGCTTGAAAATCTTCAAAGAACATATCCCAAGTGGTGTGTTCGGTCGCTCCGTAAGCATCGTTCATAATCTGCTGAACGAGTCGATCACGTGCCTTCTCCGACTTTCTTTTGTCACTTTCACCCGTTGAACGAGACAGCTTCTTACCAGTTGTCGGGCATGTCCATTCGGCGTAATAGTTTTTTCTACCTGTTCTTTTGAAAAGTGAGATACTTAGGTTGTCTGCTGATTTAATCATGATTTACACTCATTTGCGAATTGGACTTGCTACCCAACACTTTATTCGTCAAGTAAAAGGATGACGTGTCAGATGGGTCAATAACTTCAATCTCAACATTCTCATCAATGCCCTAAGCCTGGATTGTACTATCCATTGTAGCGAATGACGATTGTCTCACGGTCTCTCTCGTTCAGATTGCTAACTCGAATGATGGCAGTTGAGCCATTTCTCTAGCGGACTTAGGCTCTTTCTATCGAAGCAAGCCAGAAAGAGGGGCAATTAGTACATCCCAAATTGCAATCCATCACTTTGGATGATATGATCAATCTAAAGGAAGTATGTACCTAACAACTCTAGCAAAACTACACGATTGATGCACTCCTAGCAAGTTTATCACCTTTCCCCCCAATGATTCTCAGGCTTTAAATCATGACACAAAGCACTGTCCAATGTCCGCACTGTCAGTCTGGGATGAAGGTCGATTCAGCACTTGCTGGCAAACAAGCAAGATGCCCGAATTGTAAAAACCAATTTCAAATTCCCCATCGAACGAATCAACCTGCTAAAAGCCCCGCTCCTAGACCAAGCAAAACCGAACAACCAAACATTCCTAAAGCAAAGCAAGTTACACCTCGGAGACCACAGAGCCAAGCTGTAACTACGAGCAACCAAGTTCAAACAAAAACTCAAATCAAGAGCGAAGCTATCCAGATGGTTTCAATGACCAAGACCGATATGTTTAAGCTAGGGTTCTTTGGCTTCTTAGGAGCATCTGTAGCTAGTCTTGCTCTTTGGTTAGTACTTGGATTGGTCTTTCTGTTGCTTTTCATTATCCTGCCCGGAGTTGCACTCAGCCTTGTAGGATCGACTCAAGAGACAGCACCCAATGGTTCAGCATCGAGTCACGAGGCAGAACTTGATGGCTCAGGATGGATTCGCAATGAGAGTGAAGTCTTTTTGACACCCGATGATAACGGACAAGTGTTTGGTCACTTAACTCCCCCTGCCACAGTCACAGTGGTTGATGATACGGGTGATGGCTGGCTCAGAGTAGACTCTGCTGGAGCCCCAGTCAAATACTTAAATTCACATGAGTATATGGGATGGGAATCATTCAAGGATAAAAAACTCTACATCAAAAAAGAAAACTTCACTACAGAGCCTCCAGGGAATTGGAACAAGTAACTAGACAATCAACGAAGTTTTTACAGCATATTTAATCAAGCGTTATTCAGGGAATTATCAACATGAAGTTTTCAGTGTCTTATCGAGATAAAAATGGACATGAAAAAACAAGAGAAGTCACTGGTATAAACAGTGAGCAAGTCAAAGCCGCTTTTGCCAAACAAGGGGCTGAGGTAATTACTTGTGATTGGATTGATGAAGTCAGCCAGCAATCAGGGCCTGAGATGCAAGACCTGCCGATGTATGGTGGCAATTGTACAACAGTTCAATGCCCTCACTGTAACAATCAACTGACCAGCACACCACAACTGGCAGGTCAAGTTGTTACGTGCGTCCACTGCCAAGGTCAACTTCAGATGCCAATGCCTGTAGCAACACAGCAGCATCCCCCAGTGCAACAATATTCAACAGGGGTTGTGAATCAGGGAAGCATTCAAAGTCCTTCGTCTCGAAGACGTAGAAGCTCAGGTACACCCAAGAATCCTGGGGTCGCCATTGTCCTCTCTTTTTTCTTTTTTGGCCTGGGACAGCTTTACAATGGGCAAATAGGAAAAGGGATATTCATTATGTTTCTCGCTTTTATATTTGCATTGCTCATCTGGGTAGTAATCGGTATTTTTCTGCTCCCTGTCTTATATTTTTGGCAATTGTACGATGCCTACCAATCAGCCGAAGATTACAATCGAAAACATCGATTCTAGTGCTGTGAGCTCTCTATTAATTACACCGTTGTAATCAGGGTTTTGATTTATGCAATACAAGCAAATTTCTGACAAAGAAGTTTTGAACTTTTTTTATGTGTTGCTGTTATTGGCAGGTCTTGCTGCATGGTTTCTCTACAAGGCTCTTTACCTGCTGATTTATCCGATAGTCTGGCTTGTTGTTAGGGGAATTGAGAGAACCTTCAATGTTTCCCTTGCCAGTGATCTAGAGTATGAAGAAGATCGATATGTACTATCTAGGCTTCAAACAGGCTGGGTTTATGTCCTCTCCAATCCCAGTATCCCAGGTCAAGTAAAAATAGGGTTTACTGATCGAGCAGATTATCAACTGAGAGTTGATGAACTCAACAGTTCTACCAGTATCCCCACACCCTTTAAGATCGAATACTTGCACCCATCATCCAATCCACATTCTCTTGAACAAAAGCTGCATCGACATTTCAGTAATGATCGTGTGAACAAAGGAAGAGAGTTCTTCACAGTCACACCTGATCAAGTAAAGACCGCTATTGTTTTACTAGAAAACTAAGGCACTGTCACTCGACTGTCACGTTACTGTCACAAGATATCTGTGACAGTAAACCCAGAAGATAAACACAATAAGTCAAAGGGTTTACGGCTTGCATTTCATCTACTGTCACACTGTCACAGCTAGGTAGAGAGAGGAAGAATAATTTACGTCCTATATTGATTGATTCCCAGGTGAAATGAAGTGATTATAAAAAAATGAAATGTATTAGAGACAGTGTGACAGTAACAACATACATTCATTTACATACTACTATACTAGACTCAAACTCGATTTCTTACTGTCACAAAACATCTGTCACAGTACTGTGACAGTACCGTGACAGTAAACCTTCAGTATTCACACAGCCTCCTGGGATCTTCTCACGTTCAACATAACACCCGTTGCCGGCTTTTTGCTGACAACGAGGTGTATGCTGCACTAATTATTTACATTTATTTTCGAGACATGACAGTACAGTTTTGTCTTCAATGTATTTTTGTTTATCTTGATATCTTCAATAATATCTCTTTGTTCAACGAGACGTAACAAAAGATTATCAAGTTGTTTAGATTCAAGAGTGCTTCTTCTCTGTAAATCACGCCTTGTGATCCAACCATCCCCTTTGGTATGTGACTTGATTTGATCTTCCAGCTTCCTTAGTTTTTTGGTGAACTCCGTTCCCTCCATCAAGGTGTTGGCGTGGTACATTATCCGACTAATCATGTATTTGATTAGTTTATCAGCCCAGACAACATGATGCACTTGGATAATATCTTTGAAACGACTATTCCTTCCACCAATGGCAGGCAAAACATCACCTGGGTCATTGATTTCAGCACATGCCCCAATCACAGCAAGACGAACTGTTAATTCCCAAGCACCGTTGTAGATGCTGTGAAACTTCTCGTCAGATGTTCGTTGGATTTGCTCCCCCCAATACTCTTTACAATCCGCGAGAATGGCCTGTGCTTCTTCTGTGGCATCAAGTCGAACCATATAGTCATCCTGAGCCATGTGCTCATCCTGATACCTATCGTAAGCCTCCAGTTTCGAGTGAGTTGCAACACCTTCTAGATCTTCATCATTCATGGGTATTTCAGTTGCGATCTCTCTTCTTGTGTTATCGAAGAGTTGATTCCGTTCCTCATGCCATCTCTTGTGGTCAGCACCACGAGCAGGTTTCTTTAAAGCTATAAGCTTCTTATCGCGTTCAGATTCAAGATCCTCCCAAGTTTGCTGTTGCTCCTCGGTCAATATACACTTTCCTTTCTTACCGATATCATCGTATTCATAATAAGGATGTTTCGGTGCGTACTTAAGCTCTCCTGCCTTCATGGGATCATAGTTAGCCCAGTTCTTTGCCCAGCCATAGATGTCATTGGCAAAGGGAAATTCATTGCCTTGCTGCGACTGTAGCAAGGCTTTCTGCTCAAAAAATGTTTTCGGCTTTGGCGGTTCTTTGTCCTCTAAAATGGCCATTCGCCTAAACAAACCATCACTGATAGATTCAGTGCCAAAATCATCCCAAACTTTACTTGTGGTATCACCCATGATATTGAGATGTGCAAAATTTAGAATTCGCCCTTTATCTTTATCTGCGAAAGCTTTGGGTTTAACTGTTTTTTTACTAGGATAGTTCCATGCGTTGAGAAGGGCATTTCTTACCGTCTTTTTCACATCATCTTTTGACTTACTACCAAAAGATTCAAATAGGCTTTGAACTTCCCCAAATAAAATTAAACTCGTTGGATTCTCCTGGAGGGTATTGGCAATCGCAGAGTCTGAAGTGACATCTTCCGCAGCAAGCAAATTGCCAGAAAAGACTAGTGAAAACAAGTCGTTGATGAATCTTCTCGGTGATTCTTTGCCCGTGCCTGAAGTGGCAATATAGACGATATAGAGATTGATTGGTGTGTTATAATCGGCAAACATTACCTTACGACAAGCAAGTGTTGCGACAGTAGCTAGAGCACCTGCAAGTGCTGAGGATTTAATCGCACATGCTGATTGATCTTGAATATGCTGTATGATGCTCTTCAACACACCAGGAGCAGTATCCAATAGTTCCTGGGGGATATCCCCAGGGTCTTCGGCTTGTTCTTCTGGCTCGGGTTCATCGTAAACTGGGTTTATAATGTTCTGAATTAATCGTCCTGCACATAGCCATTCCTGATGTTGATAATGGCTTTCATTACTGCCATCCTCCACCCAGTTGCCATACTTCTCAGTTTCTATTTTATCGCTGACTTGACTTACTTTGCGTACCAGTTCTGGTGTACTCCATCGTTCCTTACATTTATCGTTCCAGTTAAGCATTAGATTAGTCGCTACATCTGCGGGTAAGGCATGCTCTTGCACGAGGCTAAGAGCCACAGCGAATGTGCGATTATGCCCCCCTTCGCCACTGACAGCCCCAGGTTGAGTGTCAAGAAAGCTTTTCGCCATCTCAAATCGTTTTTCCACTGGAAGTAAAGGCCGGTCTTCGCGAACTGTGACATCGTTGATTGGGATGAAAACAGCTTGACTCTTATTACTTTGGGGAGCTCGATTAAATAAGTCGTTGATAATCGATTCTTCGATTTCGTTCACAGGCTTGGGGTTCTCACCTGGCAGTAAATTGGCGGTCACGGTGAAATATCTGCCCTGTGAGTAAACTTCAACTCGCTCGGATTTATCCTCACCTGGGGTAAATTGGAAGCCTTGGGCAGTCGGCACATTGCCACGACAGAACACTTTAACACCTGTGCCAGAAGGTGAGACTTCACGGTAAGAATCAAAGCCATCAAGTATTTCCTTAGCCCAAGGTTTTAGTTCGCCAGTTGTTTCATCTAAGCAATTGTCTAGATCAACACCAATGAGGTCGTCTGCCTCGGTAAATACAAAGCCAATGCCATCATACATTCCGCTGACAGCCTCAGCTTCTTTGTATGATACCCATGTTGACGAATCGTTTGATTTAGCTCGCTTACCGTTAGGCTGATACGGTATCTTAGTCCGCTTTCCACCTCTCCCTTCGTAGTTCCAAAGCACCCATTGATTTAGGTCTTTCAAGACTTGGGGGATGTTATTTTTATATACAGTCATTTTTCCTGCTTTCGGAATTAGTTTTTGTTTGTCCGATATTCGCACTTTCATCGTTGCTCAATAATAAATGCCGGGATCGACAGGATCCCCCCTCTAAAAAACGCGGATTTAATTTATTCCTTTAAGTACCGTTGATGCGTTAAAGATCTCTTATGATTTGCTCTACCCTCCATCGTTGCGGCACGTTCATAATCCGCTTGCCTCACGATGCTAGAGAGGCATCACTGCTTTGAGCATCAGACAATTGCGAGAAGAACGCATTCGCCTTACTTCCACTGACAAATGTTCTCGATGCAATTCGACAGACGGGCATGCCTTGCCGGCAAAGCGACAAAAAAGCCGCTTCACCAATATTGCAGGCTTTCATAAACTCCCTTTTGGTGTAGGTCACATCATCTCTGATTAGCTGCTCTCGTTGCGATTTACTATCACTGCTCATAACACGCTCCATCAATACCTGGGTTGATACTCGGTTGCTTTAGCACCATGCCAAAGCATAGATATAGAGTATTGCCGTTTCCAAATCTGTAAAGCGCAAAAACTATGATTCGCTCCAACCTCTTGACACGTAGTCATTTACCGATAGCCAAGCCCCGATTTTTTTAAGGCGTGAATTCGAGTCAAATTAAGAAACGGTGGCTAGAGTCACCAAACAGTTATCGTGATAGAGACCTGCTCAAGCTCACTGGCCGGCAATAGAAATGCACTGAATTGCGAAAGAACGGTGAAAGCATCTAAGGCGTTTGATTGTGAGAAAAGTGAGATGACAGATGTTGAGTCCGTCACATGCAGCACACCATCAAGAAACAAAAAAACGGGCAGCAAATGCCACCCGTCTTATCGCTTCGCCTGATGCCCTTTAGGCTGCTGCTAGTTCGATTTGCGTCTGCTTCGTAGTTTTATGATAGGGAGGGATGTTTTGTTTATCCAGAGAAATCCACCTAATTACTCAGGCAGTCGAAAAAGTTCCATCCGACTGATTTCAAATTCCGCTGAGGATTCTACCGCCAAGCTTAGAAAGTTTGGATGTTTTAATGGAATGCCCAAGAGACGAGAAATCTGGTCTAAGTTATTGACATCTCCTTCCAAATCGATGATTTGTTTTCCATTGACGATAAGCGTAACTCTGTCTGAACGAACTTCGTACCTAACTCGCTGTATACCCTTCGGATCTAGTACGCTGAAAACAATGTTACCCGCACTGTATACCCTCCTCCTAATGGCCAAGAAGCCGGTGGATGTCTTTGCAGAGCCCTTGCTGGTGGCTGAGAAATTGGCTGTCGCTACAGGACCCTTACTGGTGGCGTCGGCAGCAATTCGCACTTGTAGTCCAGTTTTGTTTTGCGATACCAAACACATGATGATTCCATTTAATGAGTTCCCAGATTGTTTCACATCCATTTCAATGGCGTATGGCACGGATGGAGATACAGGTATTTCAATTACTTTTGAAATATTCTTACTACCACTAGACTGACACTTTATCGATCTGCTATTACGGTCCCATTTACCTGACAGCACATGCTTTTTTAGGTCTATTTGAGACAGCAGGTCGATTGCCTGAACGCCTCTATTAAGCGAATTCATGTTCAACTCAGCAACTCTTTTTTCTATCTTTAATTTGTCGATGCCTGATGATTTTGGCAAAGCTTGTTGATACCAATAGCTTGCTCTTGTTTTAAAGTCACTGTATGGAGCAGCAATATCCCACCAAGCGTTTCCAATAACAATTTGACTGTTGGTGTCATCTGAATTTGAAAATTCGTTTAAATCCAGTTCTGCAATTTTCTTGAGGCTTGGATCGCCTGCATTGGCCAAATGATTAAGGCCCTTAGACCATTGTTTTTTATACAAACATAGATATTTCCCTACGATGTAATTCGCACCGGGATCATTTGGTTTACTCATGAGAACTGCTGAGGCCAATTGAACCTTTTCGTATTGCTTGGCTAGATTTGAAACTTGTTTAGTTCTATCATCGGCTTGTTTGACTATGTCAGAGTTTCGTGATGAGTTTGCCGACGATAAGGCATTCTTCGCTGCGAGACTTGCTAATTGATAACGGTCAAGGGTAACTGCGTCATCTGTAAGAAAGAATAGCTTAATCACGATATTATGATGATCCGTTGAATCAAGACGTTGGACACTGCTAACGATTTTTTCCAACGCTTCGACTTTCATTTCCAGTAGATCAACATCGTAGAATTTATCGATGGATTCAACGATAGAAATGGTGGTCTCTATATCGCCAGATTCGATTGAAATTCGTTCAGCAGATTGAAGAATGGCATAACGATCAATCTCATTTTGAGTAGTCTGACTCGTGGAAAGCATCTCTTGTGCGATGACAGATAAGGCTTGGAGTTTTTCAATCGGGGATCCACTGGCCTTTGCTTTGGCATATTTGTCTCCATAGACCTCCCTCATTGTGTTGAGAGAAGGAGCCAGCGTAGTGGCATCTGGAATTGGGGATTTGTCTTGGGCGAAAAGATAAGAGTTTCCAATCACTGAGATGAACAGTGATAGTGTGAAATAAATATGAAATGATTGTTTATTCATACTACTCATTTTCAAGGCTATTAGCTTGGAAATTCCCCTCAATTAGTATTAAGCGAGGGTTGAAAGTGATTTAAGATAACTAATATCTGAAATCATTAGTATTTGCCACTTATTGTAAAAGTATATCATCAATTAGAGTGCAGACCCAATGGAATTCGTGCTTGTTACCTCAGAGACTTCTTAGTATCAGGATATTCTGATCAGGTTCTAGCTCGTTAGTTTAGGTGACATTTCTTGAGCAGCTTAAAAATAGTCCTGAAGAATATCACAATCCCTATCTATTGTGCTATAATGAATATATGAAAACAGCGCATTACAAGAAGGGGATTGTAATTCCCATCGGGATTATTTGACCAATAATGTGCTTTACCCTCTTATAATCATACCTTTTATCTGCAATTCCCTGCCTTTATTAAGACCAATCGAGTAAGTGGATTATCTTTATCCAAACAGGTAAGATACTTCTACTCACTGAAAATATACATCATTCATAGTATTAGAATCTAATGAAAAACTCTCTTATACGAACAGGACTGCGAAGGCAAGTTCGATGTCCTCATTGCTGGGGGCAATTTGGTCCTGAAGACTCCAAGTGGATTACTGCGGGGAGTGAACTAGTAGGAGACATTCGGCTTGGCTCGGATCAACAGAAAAGATTCTTACCGACTCGCTTTGACCCTGAGGGGAATGCCATCGATTCCTCTGGCACACCCTGTCAGGAAATCGCGTGCCCCCATTGTCACTTGCAGATTCCTCGTTCCGTTCTGGAGATGAGGCCATTTTTTGTCTCTATCGCGGGGACTCCCTCGTGCGGCAAGTCTTATTATCTGGCTTCCATGATTTGGCAGTTGAGAAAGACCATGCCACGATATTTTTGCATTGACTTTGGTGATGCCGATCCTGTCTCTAACCAACTTGTCAATGAATATGAAAAACAGCAATTCTTTAATAGCGAGCAAGACAAAATTGTCAAGCTCGCAAAAACTGAAGAGCAAGGAGATCTTTATTCTGTGGTGCAGTACGAGGATCATACCGTTTCTTATCCGCGCCCCTTTTTGTTTTTTGCCAAAACAGGGCAGAACCATCCGGGAGTCAAAAACCAGGGTGATTCTTCACGACTTATCTGCTTATATGATAACGCAGGTGAATCATTTCAGCCTGGGAAAGATACCGTCGGTAATAAAGTGACGCGTCATCTTGGTGTTTCCAATTGCGTGATGTATTGTTTCGACCCCACCCAAGATCCTCGTATGCGTTCCGCTTGTGGAGACGCAACGGATGACTTTCAAGTTGCTTCAGCCCCCGTGACCAATCGACAAGATATTGTGCTCCACGAAATTGCATCTCGTATCAAAAAACATGGTGGGCTTAAAGAGAGTGAAAGATCGACGAAGCCCCTGCTGGTTATTTGTACAAAATTCGATGCGTGGAGTTCACTGATGGGTGAAAAAACTCTTCCGCTACCCTTTGTGCCTTCGTCGAGTTCCGAAATCCATCGACTCGACTTATCCGTTATTCGAGACGTCTCCAAGCGAGTTCGCAATGTGCTCTATGAACATAGTCCTGAGATTGTGGGTGCCGCAGAAAGTTTTTCCAGTAATGTTTATTACATTCCTGTGAGTGCGACAGGGCGGGCACCCGAGCAGGATGAAGAAACGGGATTGATCGGAGTGCGTCCACGCGACATAAAGCCTATGTGGTGTGAGGTTCCGATGTTATTGGCAATCGCGTGTTGGAGTGGTGGCTTAGTTCCATATATTGAGTCAAACAAGTCTTGAAATAAAAGTTTCACAAGGTTTAATTACGGGGAGACGTTTTCGTGTCACAAGAATTGGTCTATACATCGGCTCCTAGAGGTCTGAAGGTTGGCTCAAGTGGGTTTTGTACGGTTGCGAGTACCCCTGGCATGTCACAAAACCTTGCCAGCCTCTTGGAACGCTTAAGTGGTTACCGCCATGTATCGCCCCCCACAGATCCGAATGCCTCAAACAATCCAATCTCTTATTCGTGTGTCAAAACCAGTGTGGGTGGAAAACAGTTTCACATCCTTTCTCGCGTTGCGAATGCCGGTTTAGATTACTCGAAGCGGAGTAACAAAATTGCACATCATGTTGCCTTCGGCGATGGAGAGCATGCGTCTGCTGGCCCTGCCTGGTTATTGTCTCAGCCCAATTTGTTATCCCAGACATGGCAAGGCGATCCTCAGCAATTAACGCCTAGAACATTTCCTGATACCGCGGTTCAAGCCCAAGTTTGTCATGCCTGGCAGGCTCTCACGGGAGATGCTGGTTGGGCGGGTCTGCTCGCGGAGTCGGCGATCAAGGAGCAAGTGGTTTATCTGATTTTTGACCTGGGTGACAATCTATTGCCCTTGATGTTAGAGGCCCAGTCTTTGCTGCCTGCTCGAATGCGTTGGAATGCGACGTTTTCCACCTATTACACCAAAATCCCGCCGAATGCGGAGTGTCTGTGGAGAGCAATTCTGAGAGGTTCCAAGGAAGAGAGCTTGGCCAGACGATCTGCTCAATCGATTGTCATTGACCTACGTCAGCCACAAGGAGATCTTCAGGGGAAATGGGTAGAAGCGGCTCGCACTGGAATCGCCCCCGTGGAAGATGTCGCGTCTGCTCCCACGCCTGTGACTCAACCGAAAAGCAGTCCGGCTTATGAACCAGCTCCACAGAGAAAATTTAAGTCCCCACAGCCCACTCCGCCACCACGAGAAACTGCCTCATCCTCTGTGGTACTTCCTCCTTCACTGTCTCAGGATGGTAAATCAAAAGAGAGCACTCCCTGGGCTTGGCACAAGATTGCCATTACGGCATCCGTTTTGATCGCGGTCTATCTGTTGGGTGTGGGTTCAATGTTTTTGTTTCAGAATAGCTCCGATCAGGAAGGGACTTCAATCGCCAGTATCTTTTCGTCTAATGGAGAAGAGAAAGAGGTTGCACAAACTCCGGATAATGAACTAGAGACAAAGGAGCAAGGAGGACCGCAAATTAATAAAACTCTGCCAAAACCGGAACCAAAACCAAAACCAAAACCGGAACCGGAATCGGAACCGGAATCGGAACCGGAACCGGAATCGGAACCGGAACCGGAATCGGAACCGGAACCGGAATCGGAATCGGAACCGGAACCGGAACCGGAACCGGAACCGGAACCAGAACCGGAACCGGAACCAGAACCAGAACCAGAACCAGAACCAGAACCAGAACCAGAACAAATCATTGAGTGGATAGCAGGACCGCCTTCCTTCTCAAAAGTCCCAATCGTCATGGATAACTTGGCAGGCTTAATATCTTTCAATGAAAAGCTTGATGAACCTTCTAAGATTGCAATCCATTCGCCATCGAAAGTTTTAACGCTGACAGAACAAGACAAAAAATATACACCGACAACGCAAGGGAAAAAAGAACTCACAAATATTTCTTGGGTTCTTAAAAGAGGCGATCAGAAAATTGGAATATTAATAGGAGAAACAAAATCAACCTCCCTGGTAAAGACAAATGGAAGCCTGAAGAACTGGGGTTTTCATTGGCAACTTGATTTTGAATGGAAGCGTATTGACGATGCAGATGTATTTGAAAATCAAGTGGCACTGCTTAACTCAATCATTGAAATCAAGAATGAAAATCAGATTTCAGTGTATCTCAGGTTTCCCTTGATGAACGAATCACGTCCCATAGCGATCAGCAAGTATTTATGCCACATAAAGCAATCAACAAATAGAAATGATGAGCCATTTGGAGAGAATAATTGGAAATTTGACGTGGGAATACGAACTCATGAGATTAAGAAAATTTTATATACAAGGAAGGCAGGGGTCATGGATTTGTTAGCTCCGTTTAACATGAAATTGACATTTAAACCTGTACCTAACGATACCGGCATTGTATTTAAAAGAACTCTCGTTATAGGGGATGAAAAAAATGTGACTCCAGATAACTACAATAACACCATTAAGCGATTGGTTAATGCAAACGTTAACGAGGTTAAGAAGTTATATGAGAGGCTAGGGGTCAAAATGAAAGAATTATCCAATACCTCCGATAAGAAAATCAAAGATCAACTTGACACGGACATTCGTCGACTCAAGACCCAATTGATAAAATGGAAATACTCCCCCCCCTACACTAACAATCGACAAGACATGATAGACACAATGACAAGAGCAATCAAAACCTCTATTGAAAAGAATCTCCAAGGTAAAATTTCTCTTAACGTCTATCAAGCTCTGGATATTAACAATCAAAAAATGTTTTTTTTACATTCCTCAGAAGAGCTTTTCTTGCTACATCTTTATGAAAAACCACGTGGCAAATAAATAGCCCCAAAAAGCTAGTGCCGATTTAAGTTCATTCCACCTAATGCGATATCGATAAATGACGTCTAACACAAATACAATTAACGATATTCAAGACATCCTAGCTGGATCTGGCATGCCAGATCCGGACTTGATCCGCGATGTGGTCGTCGAATACTCGGAAGCATGCGCTGAGGTTAATTCTCAGTTATTAAAGATAGGAGAATTGTTAAACAAAGGCTTGTATAGTGATGCCATTCAGTTGTCAGAGGAGACACCGAATACACTCGACGTGTTGGCAGAATTAGAATTTAACCGACTTCTCGATTGGAAGCACATCGTGGGTCTCGTGGGATTCGATTTGCCGCCCACGCTGCGTACTGATATCGCTGAACAGCTTGAAGAAGCCTATGCAACTCAGATGTCTTTAGAAGGGCTCCTCAAAAAGCATCGTCTATTGGCTCTGTCTCGTGCTCCGCTCAAAGCACGCATTAAAATCTTGCAGTTGATCTTAAAAAAGGATTCGGCCAATCCCATCTGGTCAACCGATCTGCAAACGTGGGAAAAAGAAAGACTCCATCAGATTTCCAGCGAACTGAAAATTCATGTTAGAAAGAAATCGTTTTCTGAGATTGATGCGTTGGACCAGGAGCTAAATGGACCATGGGTCATTAGAGTGTCTCGAGATATCCGAGACCAAGTGACAAACGCTCAACGTAAGTTCCAGCAAGAAACAGCTCGAACTGAACTGGCATCGGTCAACACTCTTATTCTTGAAGCGTTTAATGAGTTTGATTTTGTAAACGCCGCTCTGTTTTATCAGCAATGGCAAGTCTTAGCCAATAACGCCCAGTTGCAGCCAAATGATCGACTAAAGACGGAAGTTCAGGATGCGTTGGCTTGGATTGAAGAAGAGATTGCCGACTCTGAAAAGCAACAACAGTTTCAATCTAAACTAAGTATTCTTGAAAGGGCTTTGGACCGTGGTGCTTCGCAAACAGAACTTGATAGCATTCACTATCAGGTGAATCAGTTTCAGATGAACGTACCGGATCACCTTTCCGTACGTTTAACTGATTATCAGCATACACTTGCGGTTTCTAGACGACGAAAATTTATCCTGGTTTCAGGTTCTATCGGAGCGTTACTAATTATTGTGGCTGTGCTCTTGTTTCAGTACATTGATCGGACCAACACACAAAATCAGATTACCTCGGCGGTAACCGACTTAGTGCGTTTGCGCCAAAAAGATGAGATAGAATCTGCGTTGCGTTTATATGAATCTCTGCCTGCTTCGATTCAGGCAGCATCACCAGTGACTGCGGAAAAGGAGCAATTGGAATCGTTAAGAGCCAAGGAGCAAGCACGTGCCCTCAGCTTTGAGGAATCAATCCAGCAAGTGGAATCCCATGGGTATGAAAATCCCTTAACGGATATCTTGGATCATGCCGAAGAACTGGCCGAGACAAATTCGGAGAAGAGACAGATAGCTGATTTTCAAAGTCGACTGAAAGAATTCCGTCAAAATGCCTTGGTAATGCGAAACGAGGATTTTCTCAGTAAGCTAGAAACTTATCGAGCTCAAGTTTTAGCAGCGGAACAGAAAGTCAAGACCTATTCGATCTCTCCCACTGAAGTCCAGCAACTGGGGGCTGACATACTCGCTTGGCAGAAGCTTCATAAAGGATTTCAAAATGGATCAGTGATCGTAAGCCTAAACTTGTTAGAGCAAGTCACACCTCTTACACTTCGCTTAAAAAGTCTCGGCACTCAATTAAAAGATTATGATCGACAGCAAGCAGTCGTTAAAGAGACAACACAGAAAATTGGCGATCTTAATAGCTTTTATTTCAGTCTAGAATCTCTGGCAAAACAATCTCCGAGTTCCGATGAGAAACTAAAGCTAGGACGGACCATTCGGGAAAAAGACGGAGTGCATGCCTATCAGGAATGGGAATCCTTTTTGAGCTTAGAAGATTTCAATCAAATCACGACACTTTTACCTATTCGAGCTAAGCAACTGATAAACCAAGCTAGTGCCTTGTCAACACAAAATGGGAACGTGGAGATTAGTGTATTATTTGACAAATACCAGGCTCCGCTAGAAGCAATTTCCAATCGTATTGATGCCTTTAACAAGGCTACTAAGGAAGATGTGAAAGTCCTTCTCCACGATCCGTTAGTAGAAGATGTATGGCTTGTTGTGGATAAATCCGACAGGTATTATTACTGCCCCACTGCACCAACAGTAATTGATGACGAAATTATTACGTTCAATTTCCTGCCCGAAGCCAATGGCGATCCTATTGAGAAAAAATCATACGTTAAGGATATTAAATACCACGGAATCTCTCCGCAATCTGAACTCGCAGATCGTTTGATAAAGCATCTACAAAACCTTGACATGCTAGGATGGGAGAGATGTTTTTATCTGATGACCCAAGAAATCCTTGATGAGCAAGCTTTATCTGAGGGAAATAGAACCAACCCAATTCTTAGCCTATTACTACTCCGCAGAGTTGTATCCATTGGCCGTTCAGGAAGCCATGCCTTCCATCAAGCGTTTGAAAAGTTCGATGAAAAGATTCAAGACTCCGATCTTGAAATCGCTGTCGATTGGGTTAATCCTGAGAATAATGAAGCTATCGCAATTGCAAATAAAGTCAGGATGGTACTCAATGATTTGAAAAGCAACCAACTGGATGATTCAGGCAATCACGCAGCAGAGCTTCTAAAAAACTATTCTCAACCTCTTGAAGTTGACAAGTTAGATTGGATCGGCTGGCTCTGGAAAGATAAGACCGGAACGGACCAAATACTCCTCAAGTCCGTTCCCTCTAAGGATTCCAAGTTGTTCGTACTCGCGCCAACCGCTACTGGATCAGCTCTGGCTCCCAGAGAAATTGGAAAAGTTAATTCAGGTACACCAGTGATACTTGATCACACTTTATTTCAGCACGGTCGTCCTGTATTTGTCATAGCTAACTAACCTCAATTTGCAACTAAAGGTATTATTCGTGTCATCAAAACTTTATGTTCGTATTCGTGGTCGAGTACACGGTCCATTTGATCACGAGAAAATCAAGACACTTGTTGCAAGAGGACAAGTGAGTCGAGTCAATCATATCTCCGAAGACCAGGTAAGGTGGGAACGGGCAGATAGTATCCCTGAACTGTTTGAACCTCAAGAGAGCATCCCAGAGCCACAACAATCAACTCCGGGTGCTCAACCTGCTGCTAGTCCGCAACCGGTTAAAAGTGAGGCAGAATGGTACTATGGAGAGGACGATCAGACACTCGGGCCATTTGATATCGAGACATTAAAAACCCTACTTAGGTCAGGGGCGATTACCAAGGATCAAATGGTTTGGAAGGAAGGTCTGCCTGAATGGGTTTCTGCTGATAGTGTGCCAGAACTTCAGTCGCTACCACATCAAGCACTTGCTGCGATTAGCACCCAAGCAGATCAGGGCAGCAAATCGAGTGGACTTAATAGTATCGCAGATTCGGTGAAGAAAACGACTTTAAGAGTGATTCTCATTTCGATCTATGGTTATTTTTTTGGTGCGTCATTTATCATTGGAGGAATCTTTCAACTGATTGTTGCTATTAAAGCAGAGATAGCAGTGTTTTGCATTCCAGCTATTTCTTTATTGATGGGCGGAGGACTGTTTATAGCTGCTTCTTATCATCTCGGGATGTATTACTCTCATCTCAACGCCTTTATTGCTAACGCAAAGGAAGATCGATTGAAGACTGCTTTAGCCTCTCTCAATAAGGTTTGGATAATTGTAGCGTTCTTCCTAGTGGGAACCACGGTGAGTTTGTTACTATTTTTCTTTGCTGTGATTGCTTTTTTTCCGACTTCCTTTCCCGATTATCGATAAGAAGAGTCATTCGTCCCAGATTCAACCTTTAGGCAACAAGACTGGTAGTTTATGAATAACACGAATGACCCACAGGTGCTTTCCTGGCGACGTCAAGACATCGAACAGCGGCTTTGTTTTCGTGGTGGACGTTTTACGAAAGTAAATAATTTATTTTGCGGTCTTTGTGGCTTTGCAGGAGTCGTCTTGCTCTACCTCGTGTTGAGTCTGATTCCAAGATCACAAGTTACCGCTATGTTTACCGAGCGTGGATTAACGCCTTATTTCATCTGTTTTCTGGCAATGTGGTCGTCTGTGATCCTGATCGTAAAACGTCTAAAATTGGGGATGCAACAGAAAACAATTGCCATTGCAATTTTGCCAGAGACTGAAGATTTCACGCTCTCGGTTTCAACGGTGGATCAGCTGTTTGAACGAATCGGAATGGTCGTTGACTCACCCTCGCATTTTGTCCTATTCCGACGCATTCATATTGCCTTGTCTAATTTGCGAAACTTAGGGCGAGTTACTGACGTTGACGCGATGCTGAAATCGCAAGCCGAGCATGATGAATCCACAATGGAAACCAGTTATTCCATTATCCGGGGTTTTGTCTGGGCGATTCCGGTTCTTGGATTTATTGGGACGGTTATTGGATTGTCTCAAGCGATTGGTGGATTTGGAGAGGTGGTTGGTAATGGCGGGGATATTAATGATATCACTTCCTCGCTATCCGTTGTAACCGCAGGACTATCTACGGCATTTGAGACCACTCTGCTTGCTCTGGTATTTGCATTGATCATTCAATTAGCGATGACATTTCTGAAAAAATCAGAAGAAGAGTTTTTAGATGACTGTGAGGAGTATTGCCAGAAACATATTGTTAATCGTTTGCGGATAATGCCCTTCGAGCAGGAGGTGCATGAAAGTGCGTAGACGGTCCTCTCAGCAACCGATCTCCTTGTTTGCCTTCCAAGATATTATTACGGCAGTGACGGGTATCTTCATACTGATCATGTTGATCCTGGCGATTCAGATCGTGGATACCCAACACCAAACGTCTGAACCTGCTGAAATAGTGGCTTCTGATCGTGATCTAGAAATCTTAGAGGAATTAACCCTATCAGTTGTGGAAATCACAAGCGAGATTGATCGTCTGAATGAGATGACTGCGCTCGCGGCCGGATCAACGCCTGATCAACTTAGTGAGGACATTAAAAATCTTCGTGAGGCGGTTGTGCAACTTAAAACAGAAAGAGATGCAAAAGATCAGCAAGTGTTGAAACTCAACAATCAAGTACAGTCCCTTCAGAATGAACTCAAAGGGTCACAGTTACAAACACGAACAGAACAGTTGAAACAGAAACTAAAGGACATCGAATCAAAAAGGAGTAAGCTCAAAGCAACGAATCGAATCGTTTACAATCTTCAAAATCTAGCTGGAAAACAAGCTTGGCTAGTGGACATCTCTGATGAAGGTATTCTTGCAGCTCCTTTTGGGGAAGTTACGGCACCGTTAAAATTTCCATCCCGTACTTCTTCAGCATTTAGAGAGTGGCTCGATTCCCAATCTGATCGTAATTGTCACATTGTACTTTTTATTCGACCCAATGTTATTGATCAATTTCTTCCTATCAAAAAAATGATAACTCAACATGGTATTTCCGTGGGTTTTGATCTTATCGGAGAAGCTGATACAGTGATTGATCCAGTAAGTGGAGCATCAAGCTAATGGCTTCAAGGCGAAAGAAAAGTACCGACCCAACTGAAAGTCTCGACCTATTGCTTGATACCATCACCAACACTTTTGGAGGGATCGTGTTTATAGCAATTCTGATCGTGATCTTATTAAAAAAACAAGATTTACCAACGGATCTAGCACAACCTTCAGTTTCTACTCAAGCAGCAGTGGAGAGGGAAGTCCTTGGGCTTGAAACAACAAAACAACAACTTACGTCCTCTCTTCAATCGGCAAGAACAAATTTCGAACAGTTTGTTTCAGATGATCTAAGTAGCTCTCTGTTTCAGATTGCAGAACTTGAAAACGAAAAATCTCGCCTGATACAAAGTAAACAGAAGAGCAGGCAGGAAATAAATAAAAGTGTAAGTCAGTCTGCTGAGTTGCAAACTAAGCTCGATTCTTTTAAGCAACAACAATCGAAGCTCTCATTAGCAATTAAAAAAGGTGAATTGTCTTTAGAGAAGGAGCTAGAGACTAGGACGACGACGGGAACACTGCCCCGGGAGAGAACGACTTTCAAAAGCTCCATGATTATGATTGTAAAAGAAGGAGAGTTGTTTCAATTCGAAACGAGGGATGGTGCCATTCTCCCTGGAGTCAATTGGACAAATTTCAAAGAAACATCTCTAGCAACATGCGATATCTATTGGTCTACAAAAAACCTGTCACTTTCCGCCAAAATCGGTACTGGTATTCCCTTGTCAAATGCCAAGAAACTTGATGACTTATTCTCAAAATTTCAACCTAATAGGTATTTCATTTCAATTGCTATTTGGGGGGACTCTTTTAAAGAGTTCCGTTTACTAAAAAAATCATTAGTGTCTCAAGGGTTTGAGTATAAATTAATACTCAGGAACCCAGGTGAACGGGTCTCAATTGGAAGTTCCTCTCAAGTGCCTAGTGTGCAATGATTCCCATCCAAAGTACTTATATCTTTCTCTGTCCCATTGCCGATGCCTAAGAGACAGAAGTCCCGTTGAGGTTAAAAATGAATTCGTCAATCCGATTACTCTCACTAGCGCTCTTTCTATTCTCTTTCCAAGCGACCAGAGGACAGTTGCCACTAAGTGCTGAGAAAAAACAGAGTCAATCGGAAGCTGATAAGAATTCTCATCTTATCGTATGGACCAAGCCAGAACCTTTTGGTCCAAGCTTGAATCGATCTGTAATTCACCCAACGTTAACGCGTGATGGAACTCGCCTTATCTTTTCCGGCAAAGGGAAGCACGAATCTATACGAGATCCAAATTCTGGCAAATGGCATACGCCCAAGTTATTATCTGCGGGTAATAATTATCCAACGGAACTATCAGCCGATGGATTAACATTGATTTTCCCAAGGAACCCAAGTGGACGTACCGGTGATTTGTACCAACTCAAACGGGCTACATTGAATGATAAATGGCTCAATGAAACAAAGTTAAACTTTCCTCTGAATTCTCGCCAGGATGAGTGGCACCCTCATCTTTCCGAAGATGAATTGACTATGATTTTTGCTAGTGATCGTAAGGAGGGTTTTGGAAATAAGGATCTTTGGATCAGTCATAGAAAAAGTGGAAAGCATGCATGGGAAACTCCTTCAAATTTAGGAGAGTATATCAACACCGGAAACCATGAGATATCTCCCACCCTCTCTCCTGATGGATTGGTTCTTTGCTTCAGTCGAAGAACACTGGCTACTGAGAAAGCACTCTCACTGGCAGAGTGTTGGATTGCGACACGTAAAACCAACACATCTTCGTGGCTACAAGCCTATAAATTAGATATTAAATCAACGTTCGTTGACATCGGTGGATATGAGTTTACGGAAAATGGGAACGCTATTGTCTTTCATATGAAAGAATCTCCGAAATCTGATTACAAGCTACAAATTATTAGGCGTAAATCTTTACCAGAAACTCGGATTGTTACAGAATTAGATTCTACAGATTCGGAGAATTATTGTCCGTCACTTACGTCAAATGGTCTGACTATTTATTGGACACGTGCTAGAGGAACAATGGCAACTCCTGAAATATGGACTGCGACACGAGAGAGTGTTTCTGGAACCTTTAATACTCCTCAACGGATCGCAACCGGAGTCAGCCAAGGAGCATTCACACCTGATGGTCTGGAAATGATCGCCATAGAAACTTTAGTGGATGGAACCAAGCGTATTGTCTCAGCCAGTCGAGATGATTCCTCTTTAGCCTTTGATAAGTTTTCTCCGCTCGATGAATTTACCAAAATAATTAATCCTCAGTCACCTCTCATCACTTCGACTGGGAACACGATCATTTTTCAACGTACAGTGTCACGGGTTGTGCTCAGTTCGAGTTTTGTCTTTTCAACTCGTATAAAATTTAGTGATCAATGGAAAAAGCCACAGCAGATACTAATGGTAGACAGCCCAGTACTCCAGGAATTCGTTCACTGGCCTTGCGTGGCAGATCAAGGTCTTACTCTTTGGTTTAGCCTGGGTGAAGGATTCGATTCGCAATTGATGAAAAGCACACGTACGAATCTCTCTGAACCCTTTGGCAACTATGAATATCTTACATCGCATGGGCAAAAGGTACGTGGCATATCACCCAGGTACATTGCTGCCACCGGCGAATTGTTTTACAGCAAACCTTTTAAATCGGAAGAGAAAGTAGGGTGGCAAATAGCAGTCATTAGTTTGGCGGAGAATGCCTTGAAACAATTGACGAACCAAAAAGAACAACCAGTTCCCGTTAAAGTTGATTTGAGAAAACGTTGGATTAACAAAACCTATAATACCATCATTTATGAAGACGGAAAAAAAGGCTGGGCGGAACAAATTCCAAGTTCAAAAAAGATTAAATGGCATTATCGAGAATTATCTCGAACAGAGAAATACATTGAGTTATATAATCCCGTTCAAAAAATTACGATTCGATTAGAAGCTAAGCAAATGAAATTAAGTAAAAAGGGAAAATGGGGTTTTCTCTCCAGTGGATACTGGGAATAGAATTGATTTCATCCGTCGTCCTCATGTTCATTCTTTTTTTTCACTTTGCGGTAATATTCAACTTGGTCCAGTGAGATCGCTCCATCCCTGGTCGGAAACGTGAGACAGATTTATTAGCGTACTACGAACGTGATACGCTGGCGATGGTCAAGCTTCATGAACGTGTCGCGGAATACCTTGTTTAATTTCAAACGCCTGACCGTAGAAAGATCCATCTGTAACACGCCGTGTACCTTCCCGAAAATGGTAGACCAGCAGTGCATGGAGATGTTTTCTCGGAATCCTATAAATTTTCTCCCGATGTGTGACCTAAGGTGTCATCATTGGCAGGTACGCTTTAGTGATTCCAGATAAAATAATACCGGATGACCGGTAATGTCTGGAACGATTTCAAGCACAAGCAAATATATGGAGAGATGATGGATTATATATTTCCTATCGCAATGCTCTTCATTGGTGTCGCTTTTGGTGGAAGTGCGTGTTGGTTAGTTATGAAAATCAAACTCCTGCATGCGGTGGATCAGGCCAAGAGTGAATCGAACATTGAACTATCCACGCTTAAAGCAAATGCCGACCATCGTGAACAGGCCAACCAGCT
>NVWB01000066.1 GCA_002733575.1 Blastopirellula sp.
TCACGAAGACACAAAGGACGGAAGGAAAAAGGAAGAAAAAAAAGATTTAAACACAGAGGCCACGGAGGACACAGAGAGTTTGAATTCAAATTCTTCTCTGTGATTTCTGTGTCCTCTGTGGCTAGATTTGAAAACGTATGGAGCAAAAATAGTTACTTGGTTTACACTTTTATGTTCAGCAAGAAATCTTGTAGGGTGGCTGCCTTTTTGGCCAGCCGCTTGTTTATCGGTTTTATTTCTTTGAAGAGCAACGATCTTATATCTGATGTTGATTAAAATCGTTTGAAGTAGATGATATTTCAATCGAATATAAATGGGAGGCGAGAGATTGTTCTTGGTGATAAATCCGCAACCAACACAATGCCCACAAACAGGCGACTGGCCTTTGCGGCAGCCACTTTACTGGACTCGCATTCACCCTAGAACAGCGATAGAATCTAGTACAGGAGAATACCTTTATGCTAACGCAAATCAATCGCTATTCGATCAAACATATACTAATCCTTGTTACACTGTTCGCAGTTTTCAGTGCCGCTTTGATGAATGAATCGGAATGGTGGCGAGCCTGGCTGGCGACCTTAACTTCGGGTGCCGTTATCAATGCGTTGCTATGTGGCATATTCTCCAAAGGCGAACGCAGAGCATTTGCTATAGGATACGTGGTTACGGCCTTCTATTGTATTTTCTCTTTGTACATGGTCTCAGTTTCAATACCCTACCTTTTAACGAAATTGCTCTGGGAATACGTTGAAATGTTCTCGACTAGCCCGCCTGACGAAGATCATTTTTATATTGTTGCCGGTCTTTTCTGGGGCAATCTCTTCGCCTATTGCGGTGCACTGGTTGCCTTGCGATGGTATCGTAAGACACAGGCAGAGCAGCAAGAACAAGAGGATTGATCTTTAATCGATGTAAAAATGTGTTCACAGATTTGAACCTCTTGAGAAACTCCGTTACGATATAGACTTACTTCACCGTCCTTGTAATTCAACAGGAATCACAATGCGTATCGCTTTACTCTCAACTCTTATATTCCTAGCGACCATGAGTTCATCTACCTATTCGGCAGATTGGGCCCAGTTTCGTGGACCCAATGGTTCGGGCATTGCCGAAGGTGGTTCTCCGCCGGTGGAGTTTGGACCGGACAACAACCAGTTGTGGCGAGTGCCGGTTGGCTCGGGGCATTCTTCACCCTGCGTGGTGGGTGATTCGATTTTCTTGACAACCTACCATGACGGGCAAAAACAATTGGCAGTGGTGTGTCTTAATCGCAAGGATGGGGCCGTGCGTTGGCGTCGCAAAGTTCCGCACAAGCAAATCGAAAAAGGGCATCCTTCGTTCAACCCGGCCAGTAGCACGCCGGTATCTGACGGAAAAGTGGTCGTTGCGTACTTCGGTTCATATGGTTTAATCTGCTTTGATATGAACGGAGCAAAACAATGGGACATTCCGATGCCGCTGGCCAAATCGTATGGTGGCAATGCGATCTCGCCGATTATCGTTGACGACAAGGTCATCCATTATCGGGGGAACTTTTCTGACCATTATTTGTTGGCGGTCAATATAAAAACAGGCGAAGAGATTTGGAAGACACCCCTGACCGAACGATTTTCACTTTCTATCGCTTGTACGGCAACACCGATTGTTGCTGACGACAAAATTATTTTGCATGCAGCGAATTCCGTCAAAGCATTTGATATTGCCAGTGGCAAGATCGTATGGCAGGCCGCTTGTAAGACGACGGCCACCAGCACGCCGGTACTCGCAGGCAACGAAGTGGTTGTGGCCACTTGGAACCAAACTGGCGAATCAGCACTCACGCCTGTGTACCCGCCGTTTGAAGACTTACTGGCTGAGAACGACAAAGACGGTGACAAATCAATTGCGAAATCGGAGCTGCCGAAGATGATGATATTTCATCGATCCGAAGGAACCGAGGCACCCGCCAATGGCATGCCGCTGCGCTTTGATTGGATCGACAGCAACAAAAACGGAAAAATCAACCAGCAAGAATGGACCAACTGGCAATCCAAAAGCGAACAACGCCGCGCACAATACAAGCCGCACGGCATGATTGCCATCAACGTAAACAACGAAGGCGAACTGGGCGAAGATCAACTTCGCACGTTAGAAGAGCAGGGGATACCGGAAGTTCCGTCGCCACTTTATTACGATGGGTTTGTCTATTTTGTGAAGAATGGCGGTATAATAACCTGTATTAACTTGAAGACCGGCAAACGCGAGTACCGCAAACGAACCGGCGGAACGGGCACTCATTACGCTTCGCCGGTAATCGCCAATGGGAACATGTATACGACTTCAGGCGATGGAGATATCTCGGTGATTCGCTTGGGCACAGACCCCGAGGTGCTGACCACCAATAAAATTGGCGAGCAAGTTTATGCCACGCCGGCCATTGTTGACTCGATTATTTATGTTCGTACTCACAAGGCCTTGTATGCTTTTGGCAAAAATCCATTAAAATAATATTCTGTTGAATCATTTTCCTTCATTCCTTTTGATAGTAGCTTATCCGACATGTCACAAATCAACCGCCGTAATTTCATTCAACAAACAACCATGGCCACTGTTGCGGCTACTACCGCTTCGCTGGCAAGCACTTCCTTTGCCGCAGAGACACTCCGTATCAAAGCGGCGCAAATCGGCACCAAGCATGCACATGCTTCGGGGAAGATTGCAACGCTTCGTAAACTGAGTGACTTGTACGAAGTCGTCGGCATTGTGGAGCCAGACGATGCACAGTGGGAGAGAGTGAAAAACCAAGCGGCCTATAAAGATTTAATTCGCTTGTCGGAAGAGGAATTGCTTTCAGATAAAAGTGTGCAAGTCATCGCTGTTGAAACTGAAGTGAGCAAACTGGTGCCCACTGCCATGCGTTGTATTCAAAACAACAAACATATTCACTTAGATAAACCGGCTGGCGAATCGATGTCGGACTATCGAACGCTTCGTAAAGGATCAGACGAGCGTGGGCTTACGGTTCAGTTAGGTTATATGTTGCGGTATAACCCGGCGTTTCAATTTATGTTCAATGCGGTCAAGGAAGGCTGGCTCGGCACGATCACTGAAGTTTCGGCCATGATGGGAAAAATGGCATCACCTGGTTTGAGAAAAGACTTGGCCCAATATCCAGGCGGCGGCATGTTTGAACTGGCGTGTCATATTATTGATGCAGTAGTCTTTGCGTTAGGCAAGCCAGATTCGGTGTCGACTTTCTCAAGCAATGTGATTATTGACGGAACTGAGTTCAAAGACAACCAACTGGCCGTACTTCAATATGAAAAAGCGTTGGCCACTGTCCGCTGTAATCATGTCGATCCGCTCGGTTTCTCGCGTCGCAGTTTCAGCATCATCGGGGATCAAGGAATGATTGCCATCAATCCGCTGGAACCACCCAAGTTGCAGATGACCCTTACAAAATCTATCGCCGGCTATTCCAAAGGTTCACACACGATTGAACTTCCAAAAACTGAAGGGCGTTACGACGGAGAGTTCAAAGACTTGGCCGAAATCGTACGTGGTAATAAGAAGCTTGCCTGGAACTCGGCCCATGATTTGGCCGCCCATGAAACGATTTTACGCTCCTGCGGGTTACCGGTGGATTAATCAAGGATTGCCGTAGCTCTCAGAGTTCTCTTCTGGTTTATCCTGGTATCTGGGCTCTGAGTGCTCTCTCGTATCCTTCGATTAATTTTTTCATGCCTTGAGAAGGAGGTGTGCCATCAAGGGTTATTTCAAGCGTTGCGGTCGAGGTACGATATGTGTTCTCCGAATTTCCTTCTGCCATCTTTATTTTCCCTTCTGGAAAAGAAATCTTCAACTCACCATCTTCGCTTTGGTGAATATCAAGATCTGTTCGGAAGGTAAGCTTAGATAATGTTGCCATCGACATTGGTGTCAAAGCGATTAGTGGCACAAGCACAATATGCGATGCTGGCCCATCGATAGTTTCTTTTGGATATGTAATCGCGACCATCTTTGGACGCATTGGTGGACCAACTCCTGGTGGAGTACCTGAATTTCCATTTCCTGAACCAGAGTTAATATATCGTTCCCTCTCCTCATTAAGTTGATCAATTCTTTGCTTGATTTTGTCACGGTCTGGTCCCTCTTTCATCGTCTCAACTATTGCTTCAAGCTCTTCAATTTTACTTTCAAGTTTCAGAAGCACATCAGGTGTCTCATCCTCTAACTCATCAGAGTACTCAAAGAAATCTTCAATCACCGCCATGTTTTTATCACGGACAGTATCCGCTGCTGCAATTGCAGCCCTATTTACAACTTCTACCAGTTCAGTGAGCAACAGCATATCGATTGTTCCTTTGTTCGAAGGTGTTATTTGAAAGATTGTCTGTTTCTATCTAGTGGTACTTAATCTCTATTAAGTAAGAGCGTTTTGCCTTGCTTTCTGAGTTTGTATTTTCTGAAATTCAGTCAGGGTCTCTTCTACGACAGATCGACTCTCCTCGGCAAGAGATACAACTAATTTGCAATTAGAGCAAGTGAAACGATTTCCCTGGATAAGCTTTGTAGGATTCAACTCAATCGTTGTAGTACAGTCTGGACAAGCAATTTGAACATTCATGTAAAGACTCCATAAAGGTAGAAGGACACGACTCTCACGTAGAGTATTTCTACGTTGAGAATCGTGTTTAGATCAATTGGTTAAGATGGTGTCCCAGTGTTAACCGGCATCGTTATAGGATCAATCGCTTTTGCAAAGGCATCAATGATTGTAGTGACTCCTTTAGGAAGTTGGATTTGAGAAGCATGGACAAGTACTGAGTACTGTGCGGAATTACTCTTCTCGTAATGAGTGTCACGAGACTCCATCGATTTACTGTCGTAACTGACACTACCTTTCACGGATGCAGAGAAAGGACCATACCCAACTTTCGCTTCCCAACTAGCCTGACCAGCTAATGCTTCCTCTCTTTTTTTACTAGTCGATTCTCCATAGCTTGATTTCACCTCCATATCAAAAGTGATTTTTACTTCATCCACTGCTAAGGAGTTCAGAGGAATAATTGTAAGAATCGGAAGATCAAATTTTGTCTTGGTCTCCTGAATTTCAAACTTTTCATCTTCCTTCGTCGGATCTTTGGGAATAAGAACTCCTCGTGTGAGCTCCATCTTGATCATGATCGGCTTGTAGGTAATTTTTTTATTCTCACCTTCACCCGTTTCATCAGCCTCAAAACAAGTATCTAACATGAACCTGGTTTGCGTGGTTGCCATCATACTGTTGGCCTTTGCTGCGGCCATCAAAGGTGAGCTAATTAAGTCATCCATAGGCAATCCAGTAAACTGCTCTGCCATGGATACAAGATCTGGTTGATCTGTCGCTGCCATTTTTTTTCTCCTTAAGTAATCAAATTAGCCGGGGTAACGATCAGATATCGTTAGAAAACCCCAATTCATCATTGGTGACAAGAAGTTAGATATGAGCATTTGCAACTGACCACATTTAAATCCTGTCACTGCAATACCACCCCTCTGTTTGCTGCGATCACAGATCTAGTTATAGCCCCTCTGTGGTATTGTTCAATAACCATTCTTCAAGAAATCATCACTTTTTTTAACTTAGAATTTTAGATGAAAACAGGTTAAACACGAAATCGAGTTCACTAATCGATGGTAATAGCGTATCTTGCCCCCATGACACAGAGAGACGCGTAAACCCTTTTACTGTCATAGTTTATCAATTTCAGCCCTAGTCAATGCTATCGTGTGTTGCTAGAATGAGCGTACTGATTGATTCACTTCCGGCCAGTTTCAAACTCTTTGTACTCGGCAGGGCTCATTTTTTGCCCTCCGATTCTTGAACAGTACCTGTCGCGTTCGATCATGTTTGCAAGAAGTGATGGCAAATGATTTGCCGGACTAGCGTCTGTCGCACAGTGGTATTCACGCTGTGAAACTAACACTGTGAACCTCACACAGCGACAATCACCCAAACTTGCACCGTAATGAGTCCGCGATAATTCACTAGGTACAACTTAACTGAACACTACGAAGGCCAGACGTCTGTCTCGCTTTTTAGAGATCTCAATCTCCCCAAAGACGACCTTATGCGGCGGTCGTTTGTTCAATAGATTTGTACCAAACTAGATTTTAGGAATCTTAATGTCTGAGTCAGAACTCGAAATTACAGGAATCGAAAACGAAACTGAAGTGCAATCCGAGAAGGAAGTGCCAACTGAAGTGAGCCAAGAATCAACAGAAATTCAAGCGGAAGTAGAAAAGGAAGTTCAAGCCGAAGTTCAAGCCGAAGTTCAAGCCGAAGTTCAAGCTGAAGTTCAAGCTGAAGTAGAAGCTGAAGTAGAAGCTGAAGTAGAAGCTGAAGTAGAAGCTGAAGTTGAAGCTGAAGTTGAAGCCGAAGTTGAAGAAGTCAAAGAAGTCAAAGAAGTCAAAGAAGTCAAAGAAGTCGCCAAGAACGATTTTGCTTCGTTAGGGCTAAACAAAGCGTTGGTTGCGGCTGTCGAAAGCCAAGGGTACACAACTCCAACTCCGATTCAAGCCGAAACCATTCCGCTGCTCTTAGAAGGTCGCGATGTTTTAGGACAAGCACAAACCGGCACCGGTAAAACGGCCGCGTTTGCACTGCCCGCATTACAGCGGATTGACCCTTCAAAGAAAAATCCTCAAGTCTTGGTGCTTACTCCAACCCGCGAGCTTGCGATCCAAGTAGCGGATGCTTTTGCAAAATATGCAACCAAGAGTCGCAACTTGAAAATTGTTCCCATCTATGGCGGACAAGACTATCAAATTCAGTTTCGTGCGATTAACAAAGGCGCACAAATTATTGTCGGCACACCAGGCCGCGTGATGGATCACATGCGTCGTGGTTCTTTGAATTTGAAAGAACTTCAATGTTTTGTGCTAGACGAAGCCGACGAAATGTTGAACATGGGCTTCGAAGAAGATGTCAAATGGGTTTTGGCACAGATCCCAGCGAAACGACAAATGGCCTTGTTCTCAGCAACCATGCCACCTGCGATTCGCCAAATTGCACAGAAGCACTTAAACAACCCGGCCGAAATCACGATTAAACAAAAAACTGCAACCGCAGATACCATTAATCAGCGTTACGTGATTGCTCCGCCTCGTCAAAAGCAGGCCGTTTTGGCTCGCATCTTGGAAGCCGAACCGACCGAAGGTGTTCTGGTTTTTGTCAAAATGCGAAGCACGACCGAGCCAGTAGCCGAGTATCTGGCCCAGGCCGGCATGAAGACTGCTGCACTGAACGGAGATATTCCGCAAAAACAACGCGAACGCATCGTTGAAAGATTACGTTCTGGCAAAATCGATGTCATCGTGGCTACCGATGTTGCGGCTCGTGGGCTAGACGTCAAGCGAATTAGTCATGTGATCAATTACGACTTGCCACACGATAGCGAAGCTTATGTTCATCGAATCGGACGTACTGGCCGAGCTGGTCGAAGCGGCGAAGCAATTATGTTCATCAGCCCACGAGAACGTCATTTGCTCAGACGACTAGAGAATGCGACTCGTAATACGATTGAACAAATGCAGTTGCCATCGAATCGTGACATCAACCTGCAACGTGTGGCCCAGTTTCACGAGAAAATCTCGGTTGCCATGGCCTGTAAAGACATTGAGACTTTTGAATCAATCGTTGAACATTATCGTCGAGAAAATGATGTGCCACTTGAGAAGATTGCCGCTGCTTTGGCTGTATTGGCAAATCAAGAGACCCCTATCATCGTGAAAAATGAAATCAAGCAAGCCAGCTTTGATAACGGTTCAGGTCGAGGAAATTCGAGAGACGGACGTTCTCGCTCACAGGGTCGTGACTTCAAGAGTGATCGCCGGCCAAGTCGCAATCGAAACGAACCTGGCATGCAAACCTATCGCGTTGAAGTTGGGCGTTCCCATCAAGTTCAGCCCGGTAATATCGTCGGCGCCATTGCCAACGAAGCCGGTCTTGGCCGCAAATCCATTGGCAAGATCAACATTTTTGATCAATTCAGTACGGTTGATTTACCAGAAGGCATGTCCAGTTCGTTGATTGGCACGATTAAAGACATCGTCGTCTCAGGGCAAAAACTTCAACTGGCCCCGATGAGCAATTCTGGTTCTGGYTCTGGTTCTGGTTCTGGTTCTGGTTCTGGTTCTGGTTCTGGTTCTGGTTCTGGTTCTGGTTCTGGTTCAAGTTACGGTTCTGGCGGACGTAGCCAAGGTGGCAAACGCCCGTACAATAAATCGAAATTCAAAACCAAACAACGCAAAAAAGGTTCTACCGCAAGTTAGAACTTCTTGCCAACGTAATTGGTGAATTAGAATTTATAAGGGTGATGCAACATTGTAGTTTGCATCACCCTTTTTTTGGTTTACGTTCTAATAAAACGGGTAGCCGCGATAGCTCGGCTATCGGGGCGGCGCAGCCGCAAGAGGTTTCATGTTTGATGTGATGCGATCATAACGGTGTGCGTTATCAGTACGTTTTAAGTTGTGTAAACATTTGGATCAATGCACACCATCACTTGCGACCTCTTGTTGACTTCGTCAACCCAGTTTGCGTGCAAACTGGGCTACCCGATTTTCATTGACTGTTCACAATTCACCGCTTCGGCGGTTGCACCTCTCGCACTACAGCCCCGTGTTCTTCGCTAAGTATCAATAGTGACAGTTTATCAACAAAGTCTAACTCATTGGTGTTCAGCGAAGTGTAATCAAACCGACCGCGCAGATCGGTGTAGCCATCTTTGAAGAACTTCACTTGACCATCTTTACGTTGGGCGTAAACCTTGACATAAACTTTGGATAGTGGTTTTCCTTTTTCACTTTCGGTGACACGTAGTTGACCGTAGTTCGAGATCAACTGCACTTTGAGCGAGTTTGAATAATAGGCCTGAGTCTTTGTCTCGCCAGCAGATACAATTTCGATTAACACATTGCTGGTTTGCAGTTCTTTCGGCAAGTCAAACGAGAAGACCTTTTTGTTCTTGGGTAGCTCAATCAGCTTACTACTATTAGGGCGAATGTTGGAGAACTGCCCGCTATACTTTTGCACAAACGGGTTACGGCTGAATAGCAGTTCGATATCCATCAGGTAATAGTTGACTTGAACCTTGCTCAAGTTTTGGTAATCGATACGAACTTTCTTGGCATCGACCGCAAATTCAAAGCTGGCTTGTGTGGCGGCCAAGTTGGTTTGTTGTTGGGTACGACTTTCATCGTCGATCACTTCAAACGCTTTACCTTCGATTTCATCCAGTTGAACTTTAACACTGGCAAACGCATCTCGCCAGCGATCAACAGGATACGCGGCGTACTTCTTAAGTATCTCGCGGGCCTGTTTGTGATCGTCTTTGTAGAAATTTAGATACGTGGTGAAGTAATCGTACTGAAGATCGGTTTCCAAGTTTTCTTTTTCGACACTATCAAACAACTTAATTGCTTCGCCGATGCGATCTTGCAATAACATGTAATAGGTGAGCGACATTTTATCTTCGTCGTTTAGCTCTCGACGATAGCTTAGAACTTTTATTAATCGGTGATACTGCTCATGAAAACGATTGTTTAAAATCTGGCGTGTGCGGCCAAGCTGATGAGCCCTGGCGTTGACCAATGGGCGATAGTCCATGTGCTGATACGACTTGCGAATCACCGGGTCAATGGTCAAAACGGGGCTATCGATGTACATGCCGCACTGATTTACAAAGTTATTGCTGTGTTGCAAGTACTGGCGAACTTGTGCAAGGGAATTGTGTTTGATGCCATACGACCAAAGCGTATTGTTGTAGACATGGCGTTTTTGCAGTAAGCCGGTCACTTGCTTGAAGTATTTTTCATCGCCCATGCGGAAGGCGATTTTATCGAGCGTGGTGCGATTCAGATTATGCTCTTTCAAGTAAGTCAACACATCTTCTTCTGAACCATTTTGTGAAACATAGTCCCATGACTCTTTGTCTAAGTTCGAGAGTTTATTCACAACATTCAATTTCACTGGATCAGCAGAAGCCAGCAGTAGCTCGTTCTTTGAAACGTGAACAGGGTAATGGTTGAACTTGCCTGCGGTAGGGAAATAGAAGTGGTACTCAATGGTTTGTGTGTTGTACGGCTGTAAGTTGAGATGCACATTACGGGTGTATTTGCTATTCAATACCGGCATGGCCCCAATGGGGATCTGCAATAACAGGTCAAGTTTTTGCGGTGAGGAAGTTGGGTTGGTGATAACAATCTGGCAACCGTAGACCGTGGAAACGAGGAATTCATCGGTCACATATTTATCGAGACGTTCGTTATTTTCGTGTCGATAGCGGTCTGAATGACGGAAGAAATTCTGGCTGACCAAAATCGGTGTCGATTCGGCGACTGTATTAGTTGGTTTGATTTCTTCGTGATACACGATCATCGGTGTTTCGGCAGTCAGCGTCATTTTGGCGTCATCAAATTCAGTCTTGTGCTCACCCGATTCTAATGGGATATCGAGTACCGACAGAGCAAACATCATCTCGGTAAAGTTGCGAGAAGCAGCGGCAAACTCGGCGGAGAAAAATGGGCCTTCGCCTTGATGATCTGCATAGTCTTTCCAAAATGCGTTGACCGAAACTAAGTTAGCATTTTGCTGTTCAATGGGTAGTTTGTAATAGTTGTTTTCGACCCATTCTTGGGTTTTATCAAGTTTTTGATAGAGCTGGCGGATAGCTGCAATCTCTGCAAGGTTCATGTCATAAAAGGCAACAATTGGTGCATCTTCTGGCATGCGATCACCCAATTTATTTTTAGCAGATAACCTGCCTAAAGATACCGAACGGCGTTTGGTCATTTCGACATCCAGTGCTTTGCTTTTACCACGGTAGGAAAGCGATTCGTTTCTTTTTCCGTCTAAGTCATCTGCATAACCTCCATAACCACCACTCATGAAGGCTGGCGTGGGTATTGCACTAGGTGTTGCCAATCGCATGCGGCCTATGATTTCAAGTTCCTTTACCACTTTGTCTTTTTGGTCAGCAAAACGAAATTCACTATTCGTCTCCAGAGCACTTCCTTTAATACCTGTATCAAACCAGTGATTGTAGTGGTCGATATTTGGCGGAATCAGATTGTATAAATCGGTAATGTGACGAGAAGTTGCCTGCGGTTCATTTTTGATGCGTTGGGCTAACAAAATTCTTTCAACCACATTCAGTTGTTCGTGATTCCAGGGGAGTAGATAGCCTGAGAGGTTCGCATCGGTTAACCAATGGTCCATAAATGTCTTGTGCATTTTGTTACGCAAGTAGGGCTGCACCGTGGATTTAAAGAACTTGGGGTCTTTCTTGTAGAGAAAGAAATTCAACTCATGGCAGGCATACTTCGAGTATTTTTCCCGCTTCTCATCGGCAGTCAGTTTGGGCCAATTTAAAATGAAATTGAACTCTACCAAGTTGGCATTTCCACTGAGTGTGGCGTACATCTGATAGATCTTGCCTAGTTGGTTGTAAGCTTCAAAGCGAGCCGTGGAGATGTCTGATATTACGAATTCTCCCTTAGCAGGCACCACGCTGATTTGTTTTTGTTGCGTGAAATGTTGCTTAGGATCGAGACCTTTGATCAATCGCAAATCGGAGTTGTCGGATTTAATTTCTGCCAACGAGACCGTGCGATAGGTAGTACTAGTAGGATCAATCGCTACAAAATGTAGTTGTTGGTTGACGCCAATATCTTTGAGGTCAATTACAACTTGGCCTTTGTCGTTCGGTTTCAGGTTCAACAACACACTACTGGCATTTGCGAGGAAATCGAGGTTGGCGAAATTCGCAGTCGCTGCGGCTTGACCTTTGCCACTGGTAGGGCGATTAACACTCGATGCCTCGCTATTGGGTTGCCTCCCAAAAAGGTCACCTGCTGCGGCCGATTGTTGTTCGGTTTCGGTTTTACGAATGGCCCAAGGGTTCAGCAGTAAGCTGGGCCGACTGAGCATGTTGCCAGGGTATTTGGTCGCATATTTGCGGTCGAGAATATAACGATATTCATCGCCAATGTTGCGTCCTTCGACATAAAGCGAAAGTTGTTTCGACACGCGAATGGTATAAGGGCCAGCATCTTGTACTTGGCTAAAATACTGGTACGAATCAAACTCTGGATGGTAGCGAGTGGCGAACAGATGAACTCGCGTGAACTTCGATGCGTTCGCCAAGTTGACGGTTAATAATTTTTTATCGGCAACCACGTTACTGATTTGCAATGGTTTGTTGCCGCGTTGTTCCAAGTGACGGTTTGTACTCAGCACGTACCCGGCCTTCTTTTCCCCGGCGGTCAACTTCAAACGAATTCGTTTGCCGGTTCGTTTTAGCATCAAGTCGTAATCGCCTTGTGGTAGATCACTGACCTGTAATAGACCGTTTTTGATAGAAAGGGCCTTGAATTGATCGGCCACAAACGCGTTGCCACGTAGTTCTAGCAGAGAGAAGTCTTCGCGAAGCGGTTTATTTGATGTGCCCATGTAGGGAACTGAAATTGTTTCGCCCGAGGCAGCATGCAGCGTTTGATATTGGGTGTGTTGATCGTTTAATAAATTCCATTTCTTTGAGACACCTTCCGGTCCGTTGGCAGTCACGGATGCAATGTCATTTAACGCACCGAGTTTTATTCGACCGCCGTTATTTGTTTGCAAAGAGACATTGACCGAGTTGCGAAAGTCGCGGTGTTTGATTACCAAGTGCACAGGGCGTTCTGGTTTGACTTCCCCTGTTTTTCCCAAAAGATCTAGGTAATACAGTCCATCAATCTTGGCGAAGTGAAAATCGTCGACTTTTTCGGTACGGTCAATTTGATTCAGTGTGAATGACTGTGCAGTTGTCAGCGTGTTCTTTTTGTTTTGACTGGCATTTTGAACTTGTGCAGTCAGCGTAAATTGAATTTTAGACAAACGCTCTGGCACTTGAAATTCAAACACCGATTCACGGTCTTCGTAGAGTTTGAAGTCACTTACCTCTTTCGAGGTCGACACTCCATCATGATCGACCGATGAGATTGTTAGCTTGATGTTTTCAAGCACAGATAGCGTAACGGGCGTTCCGTTCAATTTCAGCCCTGACCGGATAACAACGGATGCCTTTTTGCGTTTGAGTAACGATTGGCGGTCAACAAAAATACCGGCGCTGAGCGCGTAGTTTTCAGATTGATGACTAAAGTTTTGTAGCGAACTTAGACCATCGTGCGAAAGTATAATCGGTTGCGTTTTGGGTTGGGCACTAAATGGCACAATGATGCGACCGTTTTTACTTGGCTTGTACTCTGTACTGGCCATCCATAAGGTGGCCTTGGGGACTAGTTCGTTTGATTCGTCTAATATCGTAAACACATGTCCGATAGTGCCAGTGCGGACTAAATGGCGTAATTGGCCTTTGCGGACCACTACCCGGCTACTCTTGCCGTTGCCGATAAAGTCGACTACATAGACGCCAGGTTTGTTGATTGTGGGAAACTTAAAATTGCGTTTAATCCGCCGTAAAGCAGGTTCTTTGTAGTTGAAAATCTGTTGCTTGTTGGCAACTAGTCCATCGAGATTAATGTTCGTGTTGACCTGTTTCAGGTTTTCACGATAGTAATTGTCGGTGTTGATTTCGTAAACATTGACAATTAAGGTCTTCACATTCTTGACATATAGGTCAAGCGATACTTCATCACCAGCAGCATATATTTCTTTCCTGGTGGCTGCAAAATCTAAGTCGATTCGCTCTTTTAAGCTTTGGTACATGGCCGGCGGAAGCAGAGAATACCACTGTTCTGGATCACCCAGTCCGTTGACAATTTTGGTCTCAGCCAAGTGGTGCTTCAGATAGGTGTTATCAACGTAGTCTTGATACGGTTTGAACGTGGTTTCTTTGAGAAAGAAGTGATGCAGATATTGGCGAACTAATGTTTCGTCGTTGCCGACCACAGGCAACAGAGTAATCAGTTGGAAGTTTTGATTCAAGTTACACGGATAACGGCGGCTTTGTTCTAAAACCATGTACTTCGGGTTGATGTAACTGACCGCACGAGGCAACTTGATGTACGTCATAAAACGGTCTTTATCATAGACGCCCTGGGTTCGATCCAATTGCAAGCGGTGAAACAACACATGTGCTTTCAACGAATTATGGACAGGCCCCAGTTTGGAAACGAAGGCCCATTGTCGGTCTAGATAGGCTTTATGCTGAGCGGCATTATGTAGCCAGTCAACATCGTCATTGGGTTGCAATCTGGTTAGGTAGGTATTCACAAACTTGTTGTGATTCAACAGATCGGGTTTTAACTTTAAGAGTTCTTCGAGTTGTGTCAGCAGCAGCCGGCTATGAATCGAGTGCGAACCAAACCCACCACTACTTTTGTAGTTCAAATCATCGACGATTAATTGCGTGAGATTCGAATAATCGGGTCGCTGTAATCGTTTCAATAAATCTCGTCGACGTTCGGCATTTAAAGGCGTCGCAACCACCCAATCTAATGACCGGTCTTCGAAGCCTTGAAGATTGTTAGTGTAACGTCTGAGTGCTTGATCTGATAATGTTTTACGGCTAATCAAAGATGGATTGAGTTCCGTCGGCAGGTTGGGTTTGCGATCTAAGATGATTCGCTGATGGTTGAAGTTAAGACCCAATTGTTGACGAATGAATTCGAGAGATGCCTTTGAATCTTTGTTGTAGGTCAATAAGGCTTGTCGATTACGAATTTCGTTGACCCGGGTCGTGTATCGGTAACGCTTGATCCAATCTTTGAGCATCGAATCGACTTTGTCAAACTGCTCCGTATTCTGATAGTGCAGGCAGTGGTAGTAATAATAATCCTCAGTGCCGGGGATCAATTGTTTGAGTGGAACAGTTCGATCCTTGGAGAGCGAAAACGATTCAATAAAATCGATTTCGCCAGCCAAAGTACAATGCGATATCAGCGAAGCAAGAAGCAATACGCAAATTATGGTGAATAGATGAATGCTTCGTCTCATGGAACAGTTCCTTCAGGCGGTAGATAGATTGAGTCAAAGTGAGATTCGTTGGAATTACACGTATGCAAAAAGATACGGTACAGATAGACATCTGGCCTACAGATTAGGACGAATCAACAGCAGAATCGTTCTTATAAAGTAGAAAAAGAGTACAAATAGATAGAATTGGACCCGATTGAGCGTAGAGCACTCAGTTTATGAAGATGTGCTTAGGTGAGGGATTACGAATTTGGGTGCCACTGGCTTTGCCAGTGTTGAAGCACAGTTGGGCCAAAAAACAAAGTGATATAGAATATGGAAATCGTATCTGTGTGAGTTACCGTAGCAAATCGAGTAAATGGAAGTCGGTGATATACAAGACTCCTCATTAGGAAATTCAATTATCGTACACTTCACACTGGCAAAGCCAGTGGCACCCGACGATGATTTCAATCGAGCAACACTCGCAGCAATACTCTATCAAAACTTCAATGCCCGTTCGAGAATTTCACGTACATCTTTGGATAAACCAGATTGTGATTGAATGCGTTTTAATTCGGCTTGCATCAATGTTTGCCGGGCAGCGTCAAATCTGCGGTAGGTATTAAAGGCCGAAACTAGTCTGGCGGCCAGTTGCGGATTATTGAGATCGATCTCGATGATTTTATCGGCCAACAATTGATAACCGGCTCCGCTCGCTTGGTGAAAGTGGACCTGGTTTTGGGTAAAGGCACCTATTAAAGAGCGTACTCGATTTGGGTTTAACAGCGTGAAATCTGGATGCGATGATAGTGCCTGAACTTGCTTGATCGTATCGGAGCGTTTTGAAATGGCTTGTGTGGCGAACCATTTATCTAGCACCAAGGCATCGTCTTTCCAGCGATCATAAAATTGCGTGATCGCGGTCTCTCGCTCTAGGCAATCTTGATCGGCCAATAGCACGAATGCCGCTTGTGCATCGGTCATGTTGTCCGACAATTCAAACTGGTTGAAGAGTAATGTGTTGGTATCGTCGGTGCCTAATGTGGAGAGATAGGCCAATACGGTTGATTTGAGTCTTCGATTGTTGATCGATACTTGATCATTCTGATAGGGGCCAGCAGCAGCCAAAGTTTCGTAAAGGGCCAACAACGCTGATTTATGTTCAGCGGCCAAACCCTTGCGCAAGAACTCTCGGGCTGCGTGAATTGCATCGGGGTCGATCACTTCCATCTCTTGCCCAATTGTGCTTTCCCCAGGCAGTAACAGGGCCAACGCTTTGAACGAACCATCGAGCGAATCATCGGCTAGAATCTTGCCGAATGCTTCACTAAACAAAGTGGGAAACGTCAGTTCCTCACCACGGGCTGATTGCCCGGCAAGCGAGACAATCAATTGACTTGCCAAGGTTTGCCCTGCATCCCAACGATTGAAATCGTCGCTGTCGTGCGCCATAAGGAAGGCCAACTCTTCCTGACTCCGCTTCATTTGTAGCCGGACTGGGGCCGAGAAGTTTCTTAAGACCGAGGCGGTCGGTTTTTCGGCAAGGCCAGTGAACGTGAATTCTTTATCTGCTTCTTCCAGCAATAGAACTGTGGATGAAGAGTTCTCTTCACCCTTTAATAGCAAGGGAAGGTCTTGTCCGCTGGCGTCTAATAAGCCGATGCCAATTGGAATAGCGACCGGCGTTCGATCTTTTGCACCGGGGATATCTTCTGGCAAGGGAGGATATTCTTGTTTGAAACTCAGCGTGTATTCTTGCTGCTCTGCATTCCAGTTTTCAGTCACCGTTAATACCGGTGTACCCGGCTGAGCATACCAGCGTCCGAGAGAATCTAAGTTCACATCATTTGCATCGGCCATGGCTGCGCGGAAATCATCGCAGGTGACCGCACTGTTATCGTGACGCTCGAAATAGAGATCCATGCCTTTGCGGAAACCATCGCTGCCCAAGAGTGCATGGTAGATTCGAATAATTTCGGCCCCTTTTCGGTAGACCGTGGATGTATAAAAATTATCCATCGAGATATACGATTCTGGTCGAATCGGATGGGCCATCGGGCCGGCGTCTTCAAGAAACTGCCCCGCACGAAGCCCCTTCACATCATCGATTCGTTTGACTGATTCCGATGTTTGATCAGCGGTAAAATGTTGATCACGAAAGACGGTCAGCCCTTCTTTCAACGTCAGTTGAAACCAATCACGGCAGGTAACACGATTACCGGTCCAGTTGTGAAAATACTCATGGGCTATCACCGCTTCGATTCCCAGGTAATCGTCATCGGTAGCGGTTTCCGGCAATGCCAACACATATTTTGAGTTGAAAACATTCAGCCCTTTGTTTTCCATGGCTCCCATGTTGAAATCGTTGACCGCCACGATCATATAGACGTCTAGATCATACTCGCGGCCATATTGTTCTTCGTCCCACTTCATTGATTTTTGCAGCGAAACTAGTGCATGTTCACAGCTTTTGATATTCTGCGGTTCGACCCAAATTTCTAATTGAACTTCTCGCCCACTTACGGTGGTGAAGGTTCCACTGTGGCACAACAAGTTGCCAGCTACCAGGGCAAACAAGTAACTTGGCTTCGGGAAAGGGTCTACCCAGACGACTTCGGTCCGACCATCGGCCAGTTTCTTTTCTGCAATCCGATTGCCGTTGGAGAGCAGCACCGGATAGACATCAGCATTTGCACGTAGGGTGACCTGATACTTGGCCATCACATCGGGTCGATCTAGAAAATAGGTGATCCGCCGAAAGCCGAGGGCTTCGCACTGGGTACAGAAATTGCCGGAAGTCTGGTACAGCCCGCTGAGTGATTTATTGGCAATGGGGTGAACCATGACGGTGGTTTCTAGCAGGCACGCATCCGGCAGTTCGTTGATGATTAACTGATCATCGGTGACTTGATATTGATCGGAAGTCAGCGGTTGTCCATCGATCGTAATGGATTGTAGTTCCAGATGTTCGCCAGCGAGTTCTAGCTTGTTGCTGGTTTGATCGGTGTTCCGGCGGAGAGAGATTTTGGCCGTGACCAGTGTGTTCTCAGAATCAAGATCAAACTCCAACGCAACCTGATCTATCCAATAGGTAGGCGGAGTATAGTCTTTGCGATAAACAACGCGATCATTATCCGTGGTAGTCATCTGTTGCATCCATTCATTTATTTAAGGGTAGTCCAGTTTGCTCGCAAACTGGATGGCGTCAGCCATAAGAGGTTGACACGAATGATTGTCACAAATTAAACATTGTGAATCAGAGGGCCGTTTGGGTTGGCAATTATTAACAAATAGCCAACCCAAGCGTGTGGCCTCTTGTCGACTGAGTCGACCCAGGTTGCGAGCAACCTGGGCTACCCAATACTAATAATTATTTCACTCGAACGAGTTTCATCAAACGGCCAGAGACGTTCCAGTCTTGCACGTACAGGTTGCCGTCTTTGTCCCAGTAGGAGCCATGGGTTCCACTGAAAGCACCTTCGACCCATTGGGCTTGAGGAATGTTGAAACTTCTTCCTTTTTTAGGATCGGGGTTGTTGCCAACTGTGGAAATGATTTTGTTGCTTTTATCCAAAATGACTAAGCGACCTTTTAGATCAGGTACTGCAACGTAGTCTCCTTGAACGGCAACTGAAGTGGGCATGCCCAATCCGGTGATGACAACATCGATGAAGTTACCTTCTAAGTCATAATGCACCAGACGACCATTGGGGGTGTGATTGCGATCACAGATCAACAAACGTGGTGGATCGTAACGAGTATCCAATGTCATGCCATGGGCGGTGTTGAACTGTTTCAGTTCATTTCCCTTGACGCCAAAATGGCTGATGTACTTGCCGTTTTTGTCGTATTTAATGATGTGATTGCTGGCATAACCATCGGAGAGAAAGATATCTCCATTGGGTGCAACGGTAATGGCAGTCGGGTTGAATCTTGCAAGTTTCAATCCAGATTCTTTAGGCACACCAAGTCTCAGCACAACATCGCCGGTTTTGATGCTGAATTTGATGCCTTCACGATTATTATTTCTGGCACCGTAGATGTACTCTTCATTACCTTCTTCACGGATTTCCATATCGTGCAAGTTGGTGAAATCTGCACCAAGGTATTCGTTGATGACTTTGCCTTCTGGCGAAAAGACGACGACCCCTTTGGCGGTACTGGTGTAGATGTTGCCAGATTTATCGATGACCACACCACCATGGGTTGGGCCAAGTGCCGAGTTGCCATCAGGGCGAAGTCCCCAGCCAGGGACGGTATCGAATGTCATGATGCCGGTGCCGGTGCGTACGGGTTTGACATCATCGGCTGCGAGTAGAGGCATTGTGATGCCGAATGCCAGTAAGATGGCAAGGGAATTGAAAGTTGTTTTCATGGTCTGAGTTCTCCTGGTTGGAATAGCTTGGATGCAGTTGTGCCAGAGTTGACACGGAGTGAGATTGAAATGAAGTGATTTTGTAATTATAGCACACTCTAAAGCGAATCAACCCTTTAGTATCCAGTAGGTAGGTTTGCAAATCAACCACTAGTTGACAGGTTTTCATTAAAATTAGATTGCTGCCTGTATTTGCTGAATGGCCCAGTCAACAATTTCTTCTTGCGTTTGAGCAATCGGTTTGGGTGTCCATTGTTCAATGGAATAAATTCCTTTGAATCCGTTCTCTTCCGCGATTTTGAGACACTTGCCATAGTCATACGCAGGATGCTGACCTTTCTCATTCAGTTCAAACACTTTTGCCGAGATCAGATGAGCATAGGGCATCAGTGCCTTGAGAGCCGGGTAGCGAACTTCGTTGTTCGGGTAATTACCAAAATCTGGCAAACCACGCAGATTGGGGCTATCCACCGATTGGATAATTTTCATCAAGGTGTCTGGTTGCATCGAAATACCGCCATGGTTTTCGGCCAGCATCATAATGTTTTTGGATTTTGCGTACTCGTTTAAAAGCTTCAAAGATTGAATCGCAGTCTCTACTTTGCCACTGCCGCAATTGGCTCTGACCGAAGACATACCCAGATAGGCGGCCACATCAATCCACTGTTTGATTAAGTTGATGCTTTGGTTACGTTGTGATTCTTTATCCGTTGCAAGATTATAAGATGAATCGATCTGTAAATTGGTTAGCTTGGAATTTGTTTTAGCCACCGCATCTTTAATAGTATCAAGGTACGACTTCTCTTGCGATTCAAAATGTTTGCTCCAGAATTCAATATTATGGATCTTAAATCGGTCGGCATAGAATTCAGGGATTTCGGCGAGTGTCAGGGCATTGGTCAGCGGTCCGCTATTCTTGTCTTTGGTTGCTTCAAACCGAGCCCGATAGACAACAGTTGTCATACCGATGCGATCCATTTCATTTGACTTGCTTGCACCCGAAGCAGAGGACAAGAGAGCAGGAGTCGCCAGCAAGCCGGCGGTCGTCTTTAGGAAACATCTTCGATTGATATGATTCATAATCATTACTTGATTGCTTTGGATAAAAATAATAAAGTGAGTAACTTTGATTTGAAATAAGCGTAAATTGATACTTGCTACATCCCCTAACATAACGGGTAAAGCATGAGTCTCAAAATACTCTTAACTCTTGAGAGAAAAAATGATCAAAAACATGCCAATTCCAGTAGTATTATTTAAATAAATTGAAATGTGAATCTATTGAAATGCTCAAGTAGATGTATAATGGATAATTCGGATTTATCGAGATTTACATCGTTCAATTTTCTATCAATCCACCTTGGACCTGATTTATTACCATGCGAACAGATTTTCAGCAACGCTTTAATAGTATGCTTTTCGTGACATCGCTTTTAGTTATGGTTGGAACAACGGCAAGGGCCATCGCGAAAGACATTGATTTCGCAAAGGACATCTATCCCATTCTCAAGCAGCAGTGCCTGGAATGCCACGGCCCTGATGAACAGGAGTCGGCGTTTCGTGTTGATACCCGATTGGCACTGCTCGAAGGGGGCGATTACGGCGAGCCGGGCGTTGTGCCAGGAAAGCCTGAAAAGAGTTTCATGTTAGAGGCGATTCGTGGTGACGACCCTGATTTTGTCATGCCTCCAGAAGGTGATCCTTTAAGCAAAGATCAAATTGCGCTGCTGACTCGCTGGGTCAAAGAAGGAGCCGTTTGGCCAGGGCAGATGAATGTCAAAGTGAAGCAAGAGAAAAGCGATCACTGGTCGTTCCAAAAAATCGTGCGGCATAAACCACCCCAAGTGAAAGACAACACTGTTCCAGTTCGCAACGAAATTGATGCGTTCTTGCAGCAGCGATTATCACAAGCAGGAATCTCTCCTTCCGCTGAAGCCGATGCCCTCACGTTGATACGACGAGCATCGATTGTATTAACCGGCTTGCCCCCGACCGCAGATGAAGCGACCGCTTTTATTAGTGCATACACAAAAGATGCCGACAAGGCGTATCAACAACTGGTTGATCGACTCATGGCTTCGCCGCACTTTGGCGAGCGTTGGGCCCAACATTGGTTAGATGTCATTCGCTGGGCAGAAACCAATGGTTCTGAAAGTAACATGTATCGCAAGAATGCGTGGATCTATCGAGACTATGTGATTCGTGCTTTCAACGAAGACAAATCGTATGATCAATTTATTTTAGAACAGCTAGCAGGTGACACGGTCGGCATGGGCGAAGCAACTGGTTTTTTAGTGGCAGGGCCTCACGTACCGGCTGCCACAGTGGGCCAACAACCGGAAGCACAACGTCAGGCCAAAGCTGATCGTATGGATGAAATCATGCAAACGATTGGGGCTTCGATGATGGGTGTCACCATTGGTTGTGCTCGCTGCCATAATCATAAGTTCGATCCGATTTCGATCAACGATTATTACTCAATGACCGCAGTGTTTCAGGATGTGGAGTTTGGAGGGCGATTTCCCGAATTCAAAGAAGATCATCCTCGCCGGATTCGATCGAAAGAACTTTGGAAAGAACTTGTCAAGCAGCGAAACATTATGCGAAATAATGGCTCTTGGAAAGAGGATTGGATCGCGTGGGAAGAAGTTCATTTCAAACCGGTTGAAACGAAGTCGGTTCGGATATTATTTCAAACCAACTCGGTCAGAATCGATGAGTTAGAGATATTTGGAACTAAGGACCGCAGCAAGAACCTGATTCATAATTCAGAGAAGGTTCAAGTAGACAGCCCTCTCGAACTTCAAAATCCGCGAGGTGATGTGTCGGCAATCAACGATGGAGAATATGGAACGCAAGTTTGGGCCTCAAAAGGAATCCCGAAGGAAAACAAAAAGCCTTGGGTGCAATTTACGTTCGACCAGCCACAGCAAATTAATCGAATGCGTATAAGCACCAACCGCGAAGATTACTTTGAGACCGAATACTTGCTTGGGCTGAACCCCCGGAACTTCTCCGATTATCGAGTCGAAGTGCAAGACAAATCGGGCAAATGGGTCGTTATTGCAGGCACTTATGCTATTAAAAAAGTGAATGAAGATAACCCTAAACGAGCGGCCGCGCTGGAAGAAATTCAAGCTTTAATTCTGAAACTCGATGAAGAGGGCCCTAGGCCAAGTTTTGTGGCCAACTTTATCCGCCCCGCTAAAATTCATGTATTACGCCGGGGCAGCCCTGAGAATCTTGGCGATGAAGTCTTCCCTGCTGCTATTAGCGAACTCGCTGGAGATTTGCACCTTGCCGAAAACGCGAAGGGAACCCAACGAAGAACAGCGTTTGCCCAGTGGTTGAGTGCATCAGAAAATCCACTGACTTCCCGTGTGCTTGTGAATCGAT
>NVWB01000067.1 GCA_002733575.1 Blastopirellula sp.
CTAGTCTGAGTAGCTTCAGCCCTTGCGAAGGTGCTTGATGCGCAGTCGGGTCCCTGAGTCGTCGATCAGCGTCGCCAGCCGCCGCTCTCGAGTTTCCTCACGCTTCGCGCTCGTCACCCAACGTGCCGCGTGCCTACGGTATCCGGGCGGTTGCTCTTGGTAGAACTCCCATGCGCCCGCGGTCTCCTTGAATCGAGTTACCATCTGGTTCGTCAACGCTCGGTCGAACTTGGCTGTCGCATAGCCACTGTCGGGGTGCACATCCTTGAAGGCGAAGGCGGCGAGACCCTCAGCTTTCATGCGGCCTTCCGCGGTGAGCCGTTCGACGAGGTCGATGTTTCTTTGGCTCCAGACGCTCCTCGATTTCCGAGGTGTGAAGCGAATCATGTAACTCTCGTCGTCGCGAGACTTCCGGATCCCGTCGATCCAACCGTAGCACAGCGCTTCATCGACCGTGTCTTCCCAGGTCACGGACGGCTTGTTCGTCGCCTTCTTGTAGTAGCCCACCCAGAGGTGGTCGGTCGTCGCGTGGTGCTCTTCGAGCCACCCTCGTAAGTCGGCGGGTGCTGGGAAGAAGGTCGGTGTGTGCTCAGACATGCTCGACTCCGGACTAGGTGGCATCCTGCTGCTCCAGCCATTTTAAAATCGCTTGATTTGTTTCTTCCGGCATTTCTTGCTGGATCCAATGACCACAATCCAGACTGACCACTTCCACATTGGGCACGAACTCTGGTAGTTTTTCAAACTTCTGAATCATATCCCGTTCGCCATAGATCATGAGTGTGGGCTGTTGGATGATTGGGTTCACATCCGCCAATAAACGCCAGTTGCGGTCAAGGTTTCTGTACCAATTTATACTGCCTGTGAACCCAGATGATTCGAAGGCGGAGACGAAAACGTCCAGTTCGCTGTCGCTCATCAGGGGCTCGCCGAGTGGTGTTTCTGCTCTGGCGAGGTTGATCATCATCATACCTGGCTCAGGCGGTGCGGGGGGCACGTTCTTGCGGAACATATTGCGAAGGAATTGGGAAGTATTTTCGTCTAATACTGCGTCCGCGACGCCTGGCTGTCGATTAAAGTGGACAAAATAGAAGTCTCCGCCAAATATTTCTTCCATCCACTCGATCCAGGGTTTTTCTCCGAGCTCTTGGTAAGGCAAGCTCAGATTTATCACTTTATTTACTCGGGTTGGATGCAATAAGGTCAGCCCCCAAACGACATTTGCACCCCAATCATGACCGACAAAGGTGGCATCTTCGTATTCGTAGTGATCGAGAAGTGCGATGAGGTCGCCCGACAAGTGTTCAATGTCATAGTCTGTTACTTCGGTCGGACAGGATGAGTTGCCAAAACCCCGCTGGTTTGGAACGATGACATGGTAGCCCGCTGCGACAAGGGAGGGCACCTGATGACGCCAAGAAAAGGCATGCTCTGGCCAGCCGTGACAGAGTACAATGGGTTTTCCTGCATTTTGTCGGCCTGCTTCAAAGACTTCGAGTTCCACACCGTTGACTGAAATAAGGGTGGGCTTGGGAAAATCGGTTGGATTAAACATTGCATTTCTTCTTTATCTTTTCGGGGTGATCAGGTGACACCTTCACGAGGGTGAGGTCGCCGCCGAGTATGAGGTCGCGGTTTACGAGCATATTCGGTTCGGCTCCAGCTTGCAAGGACGGGTTTGGGCTACTCTCGTTCGTGAAACCAAAATTCGGACTCCAGTTTTGTAGCGACTGTGAAAAAAGTCAAGCATCACTCATATTGATCAAAATATTTTTTGAACAGAGAGTCGTCACTTCAAGTAGCATCACTATGGTCGATTTTAACATGCCGCTGAAATGAGGATCAGTTCCAATGGAAAACCGTTTGAAGGTGGATGGAAATAAAAATTCCATCCACCCTACTTTACTGTCTATCTAAAGATCATCCTATACGTTTCGACACTCCGAAAGTGTCATCGAAAAACTCGCGATAAGAGCAGTATAGTTCATTAACGTGTGGTAAAACTGAAATGCGTTTCCCACACTCAATTGGTCCAAGTGGAATTAGCAATTCATGATCCATCCACACAATTGAACAGTCTCCATCTTCGTGACGATTCTCTATATCGAAGCACATTGGTCCCCAGCCATCACCCCATTGAGCGAACGGCACATATCCCGCTAATGTTAATGAACTCCAGGACTCAATCAAAGTTCGAATCGGCTGTAATGGTTCAATTGATGGCACATCAGTGTTAAATATCAACTGTTCGTACTTGGAACTAATGATTTGATCGTATAGTTGAAATCCGGCGAGTAAATAGGTCCGAAACAATGGCGGGAACTGAACTGAGAATTTTTGTTCAACCTCTGTAACATCATCTAGAGAAAGTGTACTAGGTAACATTTTCCAGGCCACCCAGCCCTCATCGTCAACTTCACCATCAAACATTTCATGTGGAACTCCGGCACCCCCATTAGACGACGCGACACCCATCTGAGGCGAGTTTAGCTTAGCATAACTAGTTAGTTGAGAGTGAACATATGAAATATCCTCAGCCAGTGATGAATTATCTGCCATTTTAATTTAGCCCTCCTCATCTTGTACATCTGATACGCTCTTCTCACCAAATAGGCCTACCCTGATGGCATTAAATCCAAAATATGAGAGCAACAGGCCTAGCGGCGTACAGACGAGAGGGTAAAAGAATCTAGTCCAGGTAGCAGAAGAAATCCATCCTGTTGCTCCTTGAGATAATCCAAGTCCAATTAGAATGAATCCGCCAATGAAAAATTTTAGCCCGAGGAAAGCAAGATAAGCACTTGTAGCTGGTTTTTCACTCATAAATATTTAGTCCAATATAGTTATTAAAAAAAAACAAAGCAACACTCACCCACGGTCCAACAACCGATAATTTATCGCCTCGCTGATATGATCTGACGATATCGAGGTACTATCTTCCAAGTCGGCGATGGTGCGGGCGACTCGCATGATTTTGTCGTGGGCGCGGGCCGAGAGGCCGAAGCTTTCTACGCTTTGTTTGAGTAGCTGCATGCCGATTTCATCGACGTGGCAATGTTGGCGAACCTCACGCGAGGTCATTTTGGCGTTGTAGCGAGTGGGGCTGCCGATGAAGCGGCGGGTTTGAGCTTTGCGGGCATTGATCACTTGATCACGCATCGTCTTGCTATCGACGCCAGGTTTCTTGGAAGCCAGTTCCTGAAAACCGACTGCGGGGACTTCGATATGAATATCAATCCGATCTAATAGCGGCCCAGAGATTTTGCCGATGTAGCGTTCGACTTGCGGCACACTGCACCGGCAATCTCGGCGTGGATCGTTGCGGTATCCGCAAGGGCAAGGGTTCATCGCTGCCACTAACATAAAATCAGCCGGAAACGTGGTGGTCCGCATCGCTCGGGCAATGGTCACCTGCCCATCTTCCAGCGGTTGCCGCATCACTTCCAACGTGCGACGAGTGAACTCAGGGAGTTCGTCTAAAAAGAGAATTCCGTTGTGGCTGTGCGAAATCTCGCCCGGCATTGGGTTACTGCCGCCGCCGACCAAACCAGCTTCACTGATCGTATGATGGGGCGAACGAAAAGGACGCTGAGACAACAACGGTTGATTGGCACTCAGTTGACCGGTGACGCTAAACACCCTGGTGGTTTCTAACGATTCGCTCGGTGTCAGCACAGGCAAAATACTGGGCACTCGCTTGGCGAGCATGGTTTTGCCTGATCCAGGTGGGCCTATCATCAGTAAATTATGATTTCCGCTTGATGCAATGATCAGGGCTCGTTTTGACATCTCTTGGCCACGCACATCGGAGAAGTCGACGTCGTAGTGGGTATTATCTCGGAACAGTTCTTCGATTTTCGGCGCCACTGGTTCGATGTCGACTTCTCCGCTGAAGAATGCGACCGCTTCGGTAAGGTTACGCACTGGAATGGCTTCGATGTCTTCGACCACTGCGGCTTCATCTGCATTTTCATACGGAACGACAATGCCGCGAATACCGGCCAGTTTTGCTGCGGCCATGGCCATCGAAAGTGCGCCGCGAACTGGCCGGGTGCTTCCATCTAGTGCAAGTTCGCCAACGACTGCATATTCCGATAAACGATCCGACTGAAGTTGTCCGCTACCGGCCAGAATGCCAATCGTGATCGGCAGATCAAACGAGGCTGCATTTTTAGGGAGCTCTGCTGGGGCAAGATTAATCACGATTCGATCTTGAGGGCGAGCAAATCCAGAATTGACAATGGCCCTTTCGACCCGATGAGTGCTCTCACGCACTGCCGCTTCAGGCAGGCCAACCAACACAGTTTTTGGAAGAGAACGAGGCGAGATATCAACTTCCACCTCAACCGGCACAGCATCGATGCCCAACAGCGAAAATGTATGAAGCTTAGCCAGCATAAGCAGGTGCATCCAACGGGTGGTGTTGATTTAGTCAGGGTGTCCTCTATTGTTGACCTTGTGAATACACTTTTCAAGCAGGAAGTGGTAGAATAGATGAGAAAATACGAGGAAGGTAAAACTCTGGTTATTGATTTCTATCAAGAGAGAACGAGCAAGTTGTCAACAATGGGATGTTTTATAATGGATATCCACGACAAGTGCCGTTGGAGAAATGTGCGAATTCGAGAGTTAGAAACCAAATAAATAGACCTATGACTTGCTCTGTTGATACAGTAATGAAAGAGACTGCGAAGATGAAACTTATAAAAATAACCCTACCGTTTGTAACCTTGCTTGTATTGCTCGTCCTCCCGCTCAAAGGCGAAGACAAGAAACCGCAGAATATTACTCTCACTGAGATCGAAGGCCGCACTTGGCTTTTGGACACAAGTGGAAAACCCTTCTTCGCACACGGTATCACTCATGTTAATAACAACAGGGCGAAAATTGAGTTTGCCAAAATCTCAGATGCCTGCAAAGAAATTGGATTCAACGCCTACGGCTACGGCTGCCCTCCTGAGCTTAGGAAAGACATGCCTTACATCGAAAGCTGGAACCACCTTGTCCCCATCTCCACCTATCGCGGCGATGGCAGCCTTAAGTTCGTAGACGTTTTTGATCTCAAAGAGCAGTCCCGGCTCGAGAAAGGTGTGAAATCGTATTGTTTCAAAAGTCGAAACAATCCCAACCTCATCGGTTACTGCTGGACCGACCTCGGCGCTTGGCCACTAAAAAACTCTACGAAGAAGAACTGGGTCGAATTCATCCGCAGTCTGCCTGAAGACGCTCCTGGCCAGAAGACCTACAAAAAGTTTATCAGCACATGGGAGGGTGATGACGACACCGCCCGCGATCAGGAATTTCTCCGCCTCATCGCCCGTGAATACTTCCGCGTAATCGGTGAAGCGAATCGTAAATACGACCCCGACCATCTCATCTTTGGCGACCGCTTTGCCTTTAACACGCTAGATAACGATGTGTTAAAAGAGATGCTTCCCTGGGTCGATGGCATCGCCATTCAACCACCTTTCAGGGGATCTTTTCCAAAGAAAATATTCGACGACATACACAAGCTCACTGGCAAGCCCGTACTCCTCTGTGACTTTGCCATCCGCTTCAACGATGGCGACAAGGACATTCGCAGTTTCAAGCCGGCCGCAGATTCTGTCGCCGCTGGCAGGAGCTATTACGAATACGTGAAAGCGGCAATCAACACCGATTACATTATTGGAGTCTTTTGGTGTAATCCCGTTGATACTTCACGTGGGTTTGGCAAGCCCGGTGTGAAGCAAGGTTTCTTTGGCGAAGGCCTAACCGAACGCCCCGGTCTGCATCAGGCGGTGAAGAAATTGAATGCATATCGAGATGAAAAGACACCGGAGAGGGGAAGTTTCGGAAAATGAAAATTCATCTCCTCACATTGACATACATTCTCCTTGCGATGACCTGCGGAGTCGTCTGCGACACGGAAGAAATCGACTTCAGCCGCTAGAACCCCAGTTCCATTTCGTGGCATGCCGTCATTCTAATGTCGCTATTGTCGGCAGTAAGTGCGCATGTGAGGTCGTCTCTTGGCCCTTTTGTCGAATTTCTGTTGGGTATTTGAGGACTTGGGCTATTGGAGAATATTTTTTGTCACCGTCCGAAGTGTACTCGTATCTAGTATTATGTAACCAATGTATGTTGAGACCTGCAAACACTGAAAGCTTCCATGAAAGTGACTGATCCTATCGACTTGTGTACTGCAACTGATGCTGAACTGATTCAGCTTTGCAGGCAAGGCAACCAAAATGCCTATGGTCAGATCATTGAGCGATATAAGACGCTTGTTTGCTCGGTCGGCTACAATCGCTGTGGCGATCTGGCGCTTAGCGAGGATCTAGCACAAGAAGGGTTCATTCTGGCTTGGCAAAAGCTGGACACCCTGAAAGACGACAGCAAATTCAAAGCGTGGATTTGCACCATCGTAAGAAACCTGGCAAATCGAGCATCGCAACGATTAGGGCGTAGCGTCATTCACGGAGCAGCACATCTGGACGCGGTTGTTGATATCCCCTCGGATATTAAATCTCCGTTCCAGCAGGCGGTAAACGCGGAAGAAGAGAAGTTGGTATGGCAAGCGTTGGCCGACATTCCAGAGAATTACCGCGAGCCCTTAATTTTGTACTACCGTGAAGAACAATCGGTCGCTCGGGTCGCCGAAGCTTTGGACTTGTCTGAGGATGCCGTGAAGCAGCGATTGTCTCGAGGCCGGAAGATGTTGCAGCAGCATCTTGCGGTCGTCGTCGAATCAACGCTGGTCAATTCCAAACCGGCAAAGGTGTTTACCAGTACAGTCCTGTTAGGGCTATCCGGGGTAACAGCAAACTCGGCAGCGGCAGCCGGAGTCACAACGGCTACGGTAACCGCAGCAAAAACGGCGACAGGTATCGGATTGGGAAGCGGACTCAGCATTCTGTTTCTATGGCCGATCTTGAAATTGCCACTGATCTTTTGGATGCACAAGAACACACTGGACGAAGCTCGATCAGAACGAGAACGCCGATTGTTGCGCCGCCAATTATCATTAATGTATTTTTTCATTTTAGTCGTATTCACGCCGGTCATCTTTTCGTGGATATGGTGGCAGAAGTATATTGAACCTCCCATGCTGCGACGGTATTTGCCAGCCGCGATAATGGTTCTGTTCATGATTCCTATGATCGTCTATTGTCGAAAGATGGGAAAGCGAATCGAAAGTATTCGCAAAGAAGAGGGGACGTTCACTCCACCCAGGCCGCTTGTCGAATCTGAAAACGGCGGACCGATTGCCTTGAAGGTTTCCTGGCTCTTCTGTCTCTGTTCGCTGCTTGTGATGGCCGGGCCTTCCATCTTACCGTTTGTAGCTCACGACTGGTTGGTCTTATCAGCGATGATCATCTCAGCGATCTGCATCAGTCTCATTGCAGCCCAAATCAGCCTTCACCTGCCAAAGAAGTGGTCATTACGGTTGTTCGTTTGGGGTAACACGCTAACAGTATTTATGACGCTTGGGATCATGCTTTGGAGATATAGTGTCTGGGGGGCTGCATTTGACAACTTCATACTATGGTTTGTCGGTACGATGAATGTCCAATCCATGACTCATGTCATCTTGATCATGATTGCCCGGAAACGAGTTTACGGCAAGCCCAAGTCGCCAGGCGAAGATAGGTAGAAGCCTTGCGAGCAGGAGCCCTATTACGAGAACCCACGCCGGGCGCTGATTGTAATGAAACCGAGCACAGTGTCAAAATACCTTCCTATTGACGAGCAATCTCGGCGCGCTTGCAAATAAATGTGTTCATGACACAACCCAATGGCCTGCTACCCCGCAACTGAGATTGAACCGGGGCAAGGGGCCCAGTATCTCAGTTGCAGGCGTATGGCGTTTTGCACGAAGAATAATAACTACGGCTTTTTGGGTTGAACCAGTTGAGGGATCATCCGCTGGGCCACTTTAGCAGCGGCGTTTTGTAACGCGGTTTTTCCTGCAATCAGTTCGTTCAGGTCGACAGCAACCGAAGTTTGTCGATCAATTGCAATGATGCGGCCGGTCTTGACGTCAATTGCCTTGACTTCTAGGCGTGCTTTGACCGGGGCAAGTGCGCCGACACGTGCAGTGAACTCGCTGAAACCTTCACCGATGATATTGATATCGGCCTTCTTTCCAGAGGAGACTGTTGAATCAATCACCTCGAACCCTAAGCCTCGTAAGTAAAAGATAAACTCGGTCTCAGCGGCAGGATCAATCGTGCCCCGTCCGACATGCTGTTCCTTGATGGAAACTTGAATCACAGGGAGTTTGGTCCCTTTCAGTTTTTTCTTCAGAGAGGCAATGCTCTTTTTACGTGAAGCGGGCTTGGGAACAAGTATCTTGGAGTTCTTATTGATCGTGGCAATAATTTCGACTGACAAACGTTCGACAATTTCATCAATATCCTGATCAACACTTCCCTTAATACTAGCACCTGAAACACGACTGGTTTCGGTTCCAATCACTTTTGCCACAAGAATAATTTTATCCCCCGCTTGAATCACACTACCGGTGATCAACAGGCGGGCTCCAGTCAACTGTCCAACTTGAACGGCTTGAGCAGGGTTCACCAACCCAGAAACAGTCAGTTCCTGTTCTTGCAGGATTTTTTTCATGTCTTCTCGATCAACGAGATACATGTTGGGATCGACGACTAGGTTTGCGAAGACCAAGTCTGCAACCAGGGCACCAAGACCTTCAACATCAGCACCACGTTCGCTAAAGGCAAAGATCGCCGTGGGATAGACGGGGGTCGGGGCCTGAGCCTGGGCCTTGCCATGCAGGAATATTGTGCTTAGAACGATTGCAACGGCTAAAAATAGAGATCGATTCATGGATTGTTACTCCGAGTTAAAAGGGGGTTCTGGGGATTGGATATTTTCAAAGATTTTCGCCAGTAGAAAGCGAGACGTCGGTCCTGCGTTCCAGTGTTCAACAAGCCCAAAGCTGCAAACGATAAGACAGCCTTGGTCTTGGTAATCGGCTTGCCACCATGGCCAGGCGTCTGCTGAGTCAACGACTTGCAACTTCAGTTTGCCTCGTTGAGAAACGGTTTTTAAGCCGAATTGTGTCCCGGGCATACTACTTGGAACATCGAGGTTAGGACTTAATCGTTTATCTAGTTCTTGAATGATTCGATAATCTTGGAACGTGACGCGACTCAACCGCGGTTGCTCTGTCCGATTCGGAAAAGAAAGTTCTCCATCGATCGGTTTCAGGCATAACACGCTAACACCGCGATCAGCCAGGGTGGGCAGGAGCCCGGGAAGACTTCGCCGCTTTTTCAAGGAAACGCCTTCGCCGATGATCAACAGACCGCTTTCGATATCATCCAACACGTTTGGATTGGTCAGATTGTCAAAGGGGATCTTTGCTTCTTCAAACAGGTCTCGGGTTTTCCCGACCGGATCGTAAAGCTTGATGTTTAACTCCTCGATCCATTTTTTTCTCGCTACGAATGGATCTTCATGGAACAGCCACAGCCGATGCTTTAGGCTACTCACTTCAGCTTCGTTCGCGTTGACAATAGAAATTGCCATGTCGGTAGGAAAGATGACTCCTTCTCTGACAGGCGGCAGTTGTATTTTCAATTGAAATTCGGTCGGTTGATCCTGATCGAGAACAATCATCTTTTGCCCTCTAGCCAATGTACGCGAACCAGTCGCAAGTTGCCAACGAAGCTGCCCTTTTATCGGACTGCTAGAAGTGCAGCGATAGGTAAGCATCGTTTCTTCACCGCCGAAGTAAGCCGTTCTACCATCGGCAGAAACAATCGATACACTGATCTCCGGTTGCTCTGCTAACAGCGTTTGACCGGAAAACGAACCTGCTACTGATGCGACGAGGGTCAGCAAAGCTGTGAACCAAATTTTACAGGAATAATTAAGCATAATTGAATTCTTGATCTCGCTCATTTCTTCTTCGCTTCCTCTTTGAGACTAGCGGAATGCTTGCGGACGAACTGTTGGTCGATAGTCGATAGCTGCTCTAATAGAACTGCCACTTGCTTGCCTTGCGACGATTTCAGTTGCACCTGTTTGCCATTGAATGCAACCATGGCGGCTTCAAACGTGTGCTGACCAGATCTATCCGTCCAAGTTCGCAAGACTAAGGGATCAGTCTTCGATGGTTCGATTGCAGGAAAAGGAGCTTTTGGTTCCAGGCTCAGTCGTTTGACTGAACCAAAGTACAACAAAACGTCAAGAGTATTCAATTCTCTATTGAAGTGAAAGTCTTTGAATATCATTTCGTCCTCGCTCACGATTTTTTTGTGTGAGGTCAAATCCCACACTTCAATGCGATTCACTTCTTTCCGTTCATTTTCCACGAATGTTTCCCGGAGAAAAGTGGCAAGATATTTTCCGTCAGGAGAGACAGCGACTGGAGTGCCTTGCAGTCGTGGCCATAACTCGTGAAATTCGCCATCGCTGGAATCCCATTTCAACAGCGTGTTCTCTGCATCGTCTGCCAAACCAATGAGAGATCGATCAGCAAGAAACCCGGCAATACAGTGCATTGATTCAATTTTGCCGATGTAAGTACCGTCTGAAGCACTCCAAATTCCTGTCGGCGACGACTGAGTTGAAGCCATAACCATTGTGTCGTCCGCGCTGAATCCGACCCATTTGATAAGAATTCTTGGATCTTTAATATCGAAAAGGTGCTTTCCGTCTGGAGTAGTCCAAACAGATGAAGTGCGATCACTACTGGCAGCGATCAGCTTGTCGCTGTTCCACGAAAAAGCGAGGTCGACGATCTCCTCACTTTGGCCATCACACTCCACCAGTGGCTGTTGCTGCACTGCATCCCACACGATAACCTTACCCCTGGCCCCACCGGTGGCAAAATATTTCCCCGAAGGACTGAAGACGACCTTTGTCATTCCTTTTGGGTCAGCGAGCAGATTTGCGACAAGATCACCGCTTTGTGCGTTCCAAGACTGTACCGACTGATCTGCCGATTTGCTGGTCGTAATCACGTATGATCCATCAGGTGAAAAAGCCATTGATGAGAAGCGAATTCGGTCTCTCCACAAATTCATCGCCTGCGGTAGACGAGGGCGTGAGGCAATTGCTGGCTTGGTTTTTTTGATGGGCTCGTCTCTTGCGTTCCCGCAAGTGCGGCTTCTAGTGTCGTCCCTGAGCCATCAAATAACACTTGAACTATGCCACGAGCCCCGCCATCCTGTGAGCAATATGCAATGGTTCCAAACTGATTACTATCGGCCAGTTGATTTAGTTGAATTGAGCCGCGTCCCACGCGAATTGGCTTAGTACGTTCAGAGGCTCCCCACGAATTGGAGTAGAGCCAAGGCACTGGCCCAAACGACTCCAGTTTTTTTTTCGAGAAACTGCCACGTTGCCAGTCCATACCTACAACATTCACCATCCGGTCTTGCTTATTGAACAGCACGTAGCCTTCCTTGATGTCAGGGATTACCACTTCCGGACTAATTCCGGGCAAGCCGATGCGAATTAATCCGATGAGATCATCTTTTTGGCCTGCGTAGTAATATGATCCCTCGAAGACATTTTCAGGGTCAATATTAGAGCTGCGATTATACCATCTTGGTTGAGCGATACGAACGCTTAGGTCGATCGGATCAACCAATAGGGCGTGTTCACTTACCTCGTAAATTGGAGTTTTGCGTCCGATGTAGACGACTTGGCGGGTATCGCCTTTTTGTTGCGGCAGACTCAGGGTTCGCATCCCTGTTGGAATAAATGCGATTTTAGGGTTAGCCCAATCAACATTCTTGTCACCATTGGAGATAACCTCTTTCGCCTCATAAAAGATGTTTACTTTCGGTTTCCCCTGAGGATTTATCTTTACATCCGCGACCCATGTTCGACCGATATAACCAGCAATGATAACGTGCCCTATTGCCACCGGTGCCAACGAGACTGATCCTGCACCAAAAACATTGCCGGGAATTTCGTCTGGACTCAAAAGAGGCAAGTCATTATCTTTCGTTAACTGCAAACTTTCACCCGTTTTAGTGTCGCATACCCAAACCTCTGTAGCTTGCTGATGAACGCTGGCCGACAGCCACACATAACGCCCATCGTAAGCGATTGATTGGATTCGCGTATTGTTCAAAGGCTTCCAGGCTTGACGAAATCCGGTCTTCGTTGGCAGCAAGACACCCGCGGAATTGCTGTAATAAACATCCATGTTATTGTCTACAGGTAGGCACCCGATGAACCCTGTTAATCGGTTTGGACGACCTTGGAGATCTTGGTAGGCTAGGTCTACAGGTTTGAATGTTAATTTAGTTTTGTTCTCTGGATCTCCCTGAGTTCGGGCTTCGTCTTTCTTTATCTCCACACTGATCGTGCCAAGTAATTTATCTGCAGCACGACTTACTTCCGAGTTGGCTTGAGAATGATCTCTCAATCCTTCGAGAAAGCGACGTCCTTCTACGGTTCGCAAATTGTCCACCGTATAGCCACCATGGGCATAAGACTTGATAATTGTTCCTGTAGCCGGATGATCTTGATATTTGAGGATCATTTTGATGCGCTGAGCATATTGTTTGGTTGGCGTAAGATGCTTTACCGCTTGGTTAAACAAAAATCCACTAGTATTCCAGTTCTGCTGTTCGGCATAGCGGTGGGCCAAGTACAGGGCAAGCTGATGGCGTTCGTCTTGAAACTTATCTTCCAATGTTGCCAACTTCTCAGAAAGACTACTGCTAGCGTCATGGATTCTCAGATAAACAAAGTGTGGGGCAACCAGAAGGTCAATAAAGGGATCAACCTGTGCAAGTGATTCCTGAGCCGCCAGTATTTGCAAATGCTCAAGAACTCTTCGATGAAGCTCTTTAGTTTTTTCCAATTCATCTAGTTTCCTTGAGTTATAGGTACCAGACCGTTTCTGAGCTGCGTGAATTGCGCGGCTATGGAATTCCATCCGTTCTGGTTGAATCAGTAACCCAGCCTCGAATAACCCGAGAGCTTCCTTCCAGTTGGCCAAACTCATGAAGGTTTCGGCTCGTTTGCCGAGTTGCTCTGCTTCCATCTCTGGAGAGACAATTGTGGCAGCGATACCTTGCGACTTTGCCAGTTTCACAGCCGAGCGTTTGAGAAAGCTTGCTGCTGTCTCAGGCGTCAGCGTTTCTTCTAAGGTTTCTAACTCTGTGGCACCTTGCATTATTTTCAATTGGATTTTAACCTGTTGAGAATCCCCCTGGAGTTCGTGGCGGTATTCTCCTAACACGTAGATCGGCAAGTTACGTTTGAGAGCTTCATTATCCCCAACGAGACGTCGTTCGTTCGCCAAGGCCCTCGCTTCCTCAAACTCAACAACGAGTACACCAGGAGCAGAAACCAAAGATTGTTCGATAAGCTGGGCGTACGTTGACTTCAAATAGTCGAACTCATAAGTCAGGTTTTGGCTAACAAACGGAGGAATGGCGAATATGTGATTAATCGGTTGGCGTGATTTTTCAAGGCCTTGATCAAATAACTTTACCAGAGTCGCAGCGTCTTTTTCCAGATCTTTGCTGACTTGAAATTCTTCAGAAACAATTCGCAAACCCCGCTTGGTTTCGGAAACGACCAATTGGGAAACTGACTGACCATCCTTGGTTTCTGAGCGAAGGATTATGAGAATATCGGCCTTGAGAATTTGACCCAGCGACATCCGGGCTTCGCCTGCGTCGGCAGCGAACAGAGACTGAAGTTTTTTCTCAGCCAAGATCTTGTCAATTTCGCTACGTTCCAGCCACTCGGTGTCGTCGCGGACGATCAGTTCTGCTTCTAGCAAGCCCCCCAATGGCGACTTTTCAATATCAATAAATGCGCAACGAGGTTTGCCCGGTTCGGCGCCCATTGCTCCACTGGTCAAGGAGAGTGTCAGTATTCCGTAAGCCAGAATTACCAGAGTAAACCAGCGAACTAAACGCAGAGAATTGATCATGGATCGACTTTACCTTAGAAAACTAGTTTCTCTCATCACGAACGAAATAACCAAAAAAGAGCTTGACCGAACCACCGATTGCCTAAGACTGGCATCAAAATTACAAAGCACTGATGCCAGTATTTGCGAACGAAATTTCCAGAGGTACTGCAAAACGCTATTTGTGTACTTTATTACTGTACAATATCCCTCATAGTCTGTAAACAATAATTCCCCAAATGAGGCATTTTAACTAAAAAGCGACTCAATAATTTCTCAGAGTCACCATTTAGTAGATTAGTCATTTGGCAAGACTGTTAGATTATTATTCGCCATCAATGAGTCTGGAGCACTGAGACGGACGCCGAGTCTTAACGCAATGACGGATTTGCTGTTCGTAGTGAATGATAATCCGTAATTTTAACCCGAAGGCGTAAGCGAGGACGAAGTGTAATTGCGGTTTCTTCTCGTATTTCACTGGTACTTTTCCAGTGCAGAATTGCAAATCGACTTCACTCGACAGCTTTTGTGTTGAAGTAGGACAGGTCAAATTGTGTTGAAGATTTACATAATTTCCGATCCAATCACACTTCACACTGGCGAAGCCAGTGGCACCCGAAAGGCACTCATTTTCATTCTGTATTGTTGTTCTATTTCAAATCATTTTCTTTCTTCTTTGTGTCTTCGAGCCTTGGTGGTTAATATCTTGCACTTCCTCTTCGCTTACCGGCCTGTTGAGATTTTTAAGTTTTTCACATTTATGGTTCGGCGGTCTCTTCATGAAAGTCATTAATCAAATTGCTGTTCCAATCTTACTTTATGGCAAGCAATGTAGGCTCTTTTTATATGAGCAATAGTGATATACTTTAAAACAAGTCTAAGGGTTGGCTCGATCTAGTCACATGTCTTCCTGTCAGGGAAATGTTTTTAATGGTTTTACTTGAATTTAGTATCTCACCTTTGGGTAAAGGCGAGAGCGTGAGTCAATATGTGGCTCGCAGTTTAGAGATTATTGATGCCAGCGGACTTGATTATCGACTGCACGCCATGGGCACAATTATCGAAGGCGAACTTGCGGAAGTGCTATCTGTGCTTCAGCAGTGCATGGAGGCAATCTCTGCCGATTGTGATCGAGTTTCCTGTTCGGCGAAAATAGATTATCGACGCGGACATCAAGGCCGCCTCGATTCAAAAGTTGCTACCGTCGAAAAGAAACTAGGTCGAAAGTTAAAAACAAGTTAGCCCTGTTCGCAACAGTAATCTCCCTATCGCCCTTTCTCTGTATCCTCTCATTTTTATTCTATTAATCTCCTTATGAAATCAATTGACGTTATTATTCTTGGCGGAGGAATTGTTGGATTGGCCACCGCTTATCAAATGCGTATGCGATTTCCTGATCGAAGCCTGCTGTTGCTTGAAAAAGAGCCTACCCTGGCCGCCCATCAAACCGGTCATAATTCTGGCGTTTTACATTCCGGTATTTACTACAAACCAGGGTCTCTTAAAGCCGAGAATTGCCGTAACGGTAAACAGGCAATGCAGCAGTTTTGCCAGCAGTACGATATCCCGTTTGATATTTGCGGAAAAATCATCGTTGCCACCGACCCAAGTGAATTTGAACGCCTAGAAAACATTCGCCAGCGCGGACAACAAAACCAAGTACGCTGCGACGTAATCGAGCGCGAACAATTATTAGAACTCGAACCCCACTGCGCAGGCATACGTGCCTTGCATGTACCAGACGCTGGCATCGTGAACTACCGTCAGGTTTGCATCAAACTTGGGGAGTTAATTGAAGAAACAGGTGCCGAAATTCAAACCTCGGCCAAAGTAATCAAGATCGAACCCCATGAGCATGAAACGATTGTGCAAACAACCGCAGGAGATTTCGCTGGTTCTTATGTAGTCAATTGCTGTGGGCTCTATTCAGATCGTGTGACCAAAATCAGCGGAGTGAATCCTGGTGCAAAGATTATTCCGTTTCGTGGGGAGTACTACGAACTGACCGACTCTGCCAAACATCTTTGCAAGAACTTAATTTACCCTGTGCCGGACCCTAGTTTTCCATTCTTGGGAGTCCATTTCACCCGCATGATCTCAGGGCACGTTGAATGTGGACCTAACGCAGTGTTAGCTTTTTCCAGAGAAGGCTATCGCAAACGAGACATCAATCTTCGTGATCTGGCAGAAACACTTGGCTACTCGGGCTTCCGCAAACTGGCTTGGAAGCATTGGCGGATGGGCCTTGGTGAAATGTGGCGATCTTACTCAAAACGTGCATTTCTAAAATCACTCCAACGGCTCATTCCCGAAGTTCAGCTATCGGACCTTAAAACAGCACCAGCAGGTGTTCGTGCTCAAGCGTTGCGTCCTAACGGCCAATTGATCGATGACTTTCTGATCCACAAAACCAAACGCATGGTCCACGTAACCAACGCCCCTAGCCCCGCTGCCACCTCCTCCCTCAATATCGGCAACCTGATTACAAACGAACTCGAACAAGAACTCAGCGGTAAGAAATAGAAAACTAGTTTGCCCAGCCTACAGACTAAAATCTGGCAAAATATGATTTTCTCATAAAAATCTGTTGATTCTTTACGAGAATCATCCTAGTGACAGGATAAACCTCGCTGATTTTTTGTTTTTTCGGCAAAGTCGTGCAAATGCGGTCTAGGAGAAATAGGGTTCGCATGGGATTATAGAGACTTGTGTACTATTTATGCTTCTATTAGCTTTCCGAACTAGAATCAAGTTTCAACCTACCATGCATCAAACCGACAACGTCAATGTTTCTAAAACAGAAAAATTGATCGCCCCTAACGATATCAAGGCCGAAATTCCAGTCACCGAGGCAACACAAGATTTTGTGTATGAATCTCGTGAGCAGATCAAAAAAATCCTCTCCGGTGAAGATGATCGCATGATTGTCGTGGTAGGGCCATGCTCGATTCATGACCCTAAAGCGGCCATGGTCTATGCCGAAAAGCTGAAAAAGATGGCTGACCAAATCAAAGATCGTATCTTTATCGTGATGCGAGTCTATTTTGAGAAGCCTCGTACCACGGTTGGTTGGAAGGGTTTGATCAATGATCCGCATCTGGATGATACCTTCGATATCACATCTGGGTTCCGTATTGCTCGCCGGTTGCTTTCCGATATTGCTGAACTCGGGCTGCCTGCCGCTAGTGAAGCACTAGAACCGGTTTCCCCACAGTATATTGCCGATCTGATCTCGCTGGCATCAATTGGTGCCCGGACGACCGAATCACCCACCCATCGACAAATGGCGAGTGGGCTCTCGATGCCGGTTGGTTACAAAAATGGAACCGATGGCTCGTTGCAAATCGCACTCGATGCGATGACCGCCGCCAATAGCCCCCATAGTTTTCTCGGGATCGATTCCGAAGGGTCTACTTGCATCGTTCGCTCAAAGGGAAATCCTTGGGGACATTTGATTTTAAGGGGCGGACGTTCAGGGCCGAACTTTGAAAGCGACAAAATCAACGAAGCGGTCGATCAACTCACCGCTTGTAATCTGCCGGCCAGGTTATTGGTCGATTGCAGTCATGCTAACTCCAGCAAAGATTTCAGTCGTCAAAAAATTGTTTGGCGTTCATTGCTGGATCAGCGAACCGCTGGTAATAATTCGATTATTGGCATGATGCTGGAAAGCAACTTGGAAGAAGGCAATCAAAAGCTGACCGACGATATTTCTCAACTGAAATATGGCGTGTCGATTACCGATGCCTGTATCAATTGGGAAGATACTGAGATGCTGCTAAACGAAGCCTATGCTCAGCTTAGTGAAACTACCGCAGCGGCAAAGTCATAAGTGACTCATAAATTCCAACAGGGTTGATCTCATGGATGAATCTCAACTCGGTCCATTTCGGCACTTGGCCAATTTGCAAGATTTGGTTGAAGGCTCAAGTAAAATGGTCGTGGTCGACGACCTGTGGATAGGGCTGTTTAACACAGACGGAACCATTCATGCGGTCGATGCCCGCTGTCCTCATGCTGGCGCCGCGTTGACCAAAGGCACGCCAGTTGACGGAACAATCAGTTGCCCCGTGCATGCCTGGAACTTTCGTCTTTCCGATGGCAAGTATCTCGACGAAGATTGTTCCGACTGTGATTTGGCCGTCTACCCGGTGCGAATCATTGGGCAGAAAATTGAAGTGCAAATTCCTGCAGACACAACTGATTCTCGTGCTGATTGATCTGACTGCTAACTTTGCTGCATACTGGCTTGAACCGCGGCGATCACTTGATCGTGAAATTTTCCGTTAGAAGCAACCACGCCTTGGTTATTTGCCAAGGTCGAACCCAAGGTAAAGTCGAGCGGCTTGCCATGAATGTCGGTCACCTTGCCGCCTGCTTCTTCAATCACCAACACACCAGCCGCGTGATCCCAGATTTTTTCTTGATAGCCGACCCTTGTTGGCAGCCGCAGATAAATATCGGCCTCGCCTCGGGCGACACACGCATATTTGGCTTGGCTATCTAACCGAACCGATTCTTTACTGATGCCCAATGTCTTGGCAATCATGGCCGATTGACTGTGATTGCTGTGACCTGATTCTACCGACTCACAAAAACAAGCGTCAGCGGAATTTTCATTTTCTGTGACACTAATATCAAAGCAAACTGAAGGATCGTCAATTGCCTGGGCTTTGGCACCCTGGCCTCGTACGGCGGAAAAGATCCAGCCGGTGAGATCGCTATTCGGTGCTTTCAAGTTAGGGCAAGCCATGGCACCGACTTCAATCACGCCATCAATCAACAATCCTAGAGCAACCGCGTATTGACCTTTTCGCAAAAAGCCTTTGGTGCCATCAATCGGGTCGAGGGTCCAAGTCCTCGGGGCCGCATCACGGGCACCGCCGATATCGATCCAGTCCAAGATCTCAGCTTGGGTTGTGCCGGGCAGTACCTGATGTACTTCGGTAACCACACGCTGGGCCACGCTTGCTTGATCGGCTTCTCGCAATACGTCCGCGTCCTCTTCGCCAATCACAGGGTCCGTAGGAAACGCTTCACGAATCGCACGGCAGACAATTGCCTGGCTCCCAAAATCGGCCACCGTGACAGGGCTTTTGTCGTCTTTCGACAAACTGTCAAACGCATCGCTGGTCTGTACATTGCGGCATAAAATCGAGGCCTGGGCAACGGCGGCAATCGCAATTTGCAGTTCTTGTTCAAATGGATGTGGCATGGTCGTATTTATTCTGAAAGTGGAAAACGAATTCCCGATTTTTGATTTTGTGAATGTCGACTGGGCAACAATATGTATTGAAATCGTTAGAATCAACTCAACACGGGCTGCTGCCCTCTTGAAAGCGATCCAATATCGTCTAATATCGACCCCAAAAGGGTAGTTTTAAGCATATCTCTCCAGTGTGAATTGCGCAAGCCCTGGGCCACTGATTTTAGGAATAGTCATGCAAGAAATCGATGCACGTTGTATTTTTGATGGAAAAGCGACCTTAGGCGAAGGTCCAGCTTGGATTGCCGAGTCTCAACGATTGATTTGGGTCGATATCGAACGCCACTTGATCAACCGCCTTGACCCGGCCACCGGCAAAAACGAATCATGGGCAGTTGGCTGCGATGTCGGGTTTGCCGTGCCAGACACTTCGGGCAATATCGTCGCCGGCACACGCGATGGAATCATTCGTCTGAATACCGAGACCGGAGAAATCACTTCGGTCGTTGATCCTGAAAGCGACATTCCTACCAATCGATTCAACGATGGAAAATGTGATCCGCGTGGACGAATTTTTGGTGGATCGATTTCGTATGAACGTATTGTCGGCGATGCGAGTCTCTATCGATTCGATACCGATTTTCAAGTGGAAAAAGTCCAGGATGGAATCACCAACTCCAATGGTCTCACCTGGTCGTTGGATGAAAAGACCTTCTATTATATTGACACGCCAACACGCAAGGTTGATGCGTTTGATTACGATGTCGAAACCGGGGCCATCAGCAACCGGCGAACCGTTATCAACGTGCCAGAAGACCTCGGCAAGCCAGACGGCATGACCATCGACAACGAAGGTATGCTCTGGGTCTGCCTGTGGGGCGGCTGGGGCGTGACTCGTTGGAATCCTGAAACGGCAGAACTAATCGGCAAAATCAATTTGCCCTGCAAAAACGTCACCTCCTGCTGCTTCGGCGGACCGAACCTTGATCAACTTTTTATTAGTTGTGCCAGAACTGGATTAACTGCCGAAGAACTCGCCAACCAACCCCAAGCCGGAAGTTTGTTTGTGGCCGAGCCTGGCGTGAGTGGACAAGCGGCGGTGGCGTTTGGTGGGTGAGAGATCGACCTTACCGATGTACAAATTCAACCAATAACATCCATTGGTTAAATTTCTCGAAAACCCCCTCTACTGCGGCGGACTTAACCAATGGTTAAGTTTTGTAGACCGTTTTCGCTGGCTTCCGTGTTGCTGCTGCGATATTTGCGTTGTTGTAACTGGCAACCTCAAACGACTTACGGCAAGTCGTTTTTTGAAATTCTCAGATTCAACCAAAACATAACCTTTGGTTAAATATATGACCGCGGTTAAGTCGGCAATTCGCACTTTTCAAACCGGTCATAACAGCCACCTTTTCCCCCGGTAGAAACGGGTTAGTGATGCCTGGTTGCCAGTGATCGAACCCTGTGTGCCACATCATAATTCTTCTCCGTTTTGAACAAAATAATTAAACCGTTACCCTGGTCTAATTTACAAAACAAACGTAAGGCACGCCGGCAATTCTGTAGGGTACGCTACTGCGTACCAGCCGCTACAAAACCGCAAAATTTCTCGCGCCAAGAAGGAAGAGTAAGAAGGGCCTCGCGCAGAGACGCAGAGGAAGAGATTTTGCCACGAAACTCACGAACGAATATGCACCGGGCCCTTTTCGTGGGTTTGGTGTATTTCGTGATCAGCAAGAATGCATATTTACATTTTTATTGTAAATATCCAGGCAGTGTGGTACATTTGCTTCTACCTTTACGCACTAAACCGCAAATGGGAGTCATTATGCACCTCGTCAAGGCTATTATTCTGACAGCTATCTTCACGGGCTCTACTTTTGCGGAACCTGCCGATCAAGTGGACGGACACTTTTCGTCGTGGAAGGATGTCCCCAGACTCATCGAATCCACTAACGAAGATAATTCTTGGGAACAGCTAAGACAACTCCACCAGCTTACTCGTATCAAGCTGGGATATTCAAACGCAGGACCACAGTACTTAATACACACTAAGCAAGAATGGAGGAAGTGGTGGGAGTCGACTGGCAAACCTGTTTCAATTCAAAAAGAGCCAGACGCCAAGGTGGATCAGAAAGCATTTCAGATGGCTTGGGAGTTTCTTGGAATTAAACAGGGGCAGCCCAAGCAGATTGTGCCCGTCTGGATCCCAGAGACTTGGACTATTTATGTCACTTTCACAAATGGTGATTACGGGGGTAGAGAGAAGGAGGTGTGGATCATTGATCGGCAAGCTTCAAGTGCTCGAATGACTAAACTTCGCGGGGATTATGGTGATGACTGGGGTGACTGGAAGGTTGTTCTGAAAGAGTTTGATGGTTTATCACCAGAGTTTGCGGACCAAATTCTCAAGGCGTTGTGTTACACTAATCGCTATGCGCCTGCTATGGGTGCAGAAGGGCGTAAGAATGAGCTCGGACTTTATTACCCTCATTCGACCCTTCGCCTGAGAGACGGCAAGAATCGGATTTTGTGGAATACGGAGGGGTACGACTTTAGCAAAACCCGTCCTGAGTTTGGTGATGGCGAATCTGGACGAAGCTACTATTTCCTACACTCGTTTTTCTCAGATCAAAAGAAATGGAAGGTCGTGCAAAAGCCAACGAGTGAGCAACTGGCCCCTTATCGGATGTTCTTATCTTTTTGCAAACCATCTTTTTGCTCAAATGTATCTGACATTGTTCAGATGTTTGGCCAGCGCGGAGGCAGTCTTGAAAAGCAAGCATTGCTAGAGTGGGCTGAGAAGCAGATGGCGTCTACTAATCCAGAGATGGATTGGAAGTTATGCAGTGACGAATTTGGAACGTCCACGAAGGAATCCGTGATCAATTCTACAAGGCATGAGATACAAGAGACACTGCTAGAGATCAAAAAGATAGGAGATCGTTTAGAGGCGAAACAGCTTGATGGAAATGGTCTCTTCAAAGCAAACAGGGAGAAGGAGCAAGAGCTGGATCGATATATTGTGAAAATGCTCGCCACTAAAAAAAGAGAAATAGAGGAAGCTTTGTTACGCATCCCACAACCTTTACGTGATTTAATCATAGCAGATGATCATCCTGATGATCCAAACTTAAAGCACCTGTCAGCTGCAATCCAGGCAATTCGAGATCAGCCTGATCCAAAGTTATTCAAGCAACTGGTTGAGAGAATGGACGAAGGCACGGTGAGAATCCGCATGCTGTTGAAGCATATCCTGCTGAACGAACGTGACCGGCTAAAGTTAAAGCCGTGGGGACACAAGGAGGAAGCAATTGCGATTAACGCATGTATTGATGCCTTGCCCGTTGTAAAAATCCATACGAGGATCGATTTGGTCGAGATCCTGCTGCACGTTAATGGAGGTGGCAGTTTCGAGATCGAAGGAAAGTATGGAGGGAGCAGAATTGTTGTGACCTTGCAGGAAAATGGCTACAGCATGTCACG
>NVWB01000068.1 GCA_002733575.1 Blastopirellula sp.
AAAACTATTATTGATGACAATTGGGTCACTTTAAACCTAGGGCAAATTTGGGTCTAGAACTAAAAAATAAAACCGTTGGAATTTTTGGATTGGGTACCATAGGACTGGAATTTGCAAAAAGATGTAAGGGAGCATATAACATGGAGGTTATATATTGTAACCGTACACCAAACACCAAGGCAGAAAAAGAATTGAATGCAAAAAAAGTCAGTTTTGATGAACTCCTAGAGCGCAGTGATGTTCTTTCATTGCATTGTGCCTTAACCGAAGAAACCAAAAATAAATTTGAAGTTGTAATTGCTTCGACAGAGTTCGAGTAATTATTCTGCTTGCTTGGCTCACTTAGCCAACAAGCACAAATAACGGATTGATTCATTAACTATCATTTACACTCTGCATTATCGACTGATACCTACTTCTCAGTTGAAACTGCAAAGTACCCAAACATTATCAATGAGATTGAAGATGATCTTACAAACAGTCAAACATAACAGGTTGCTCTTACGAGTCCCTGGGTTTCTGTTTTGCATGTCGCTGTTCCTGCTCTCAGGGTGCTCGGAACCGGCCCAGTATCGCTTGAACTTGGTCGCAGTTCATAAAGTCGAACTCGCTAACGATAGCTCGTTTGAATCGGAGCATCAATTAGAGCCTATTGCTGATATTCTAGAAGCGATGTTTGGCACACCCGATCTGCCACAAATCCCGCCTGTTCCTGGAATTGAAGATGTCTTGGATATCGACAAGCTTTACATGGCGGCTGGTCCTTATGGAACTGATGAACATGGAAAGGCACAAGGTCTCTATCGTCAACATTGTGTTCACTGCCATGGAATCAGCGGAGACGGCGCTGGCCCAACTGCGGCAATTTTGAATCCGTATCCACGTGACTATCGCTTGGGTAAGTTTAAATTCAAATCAACTGCATCGGGAAGTAAACCAACGCATGGTGATTTAAAGAAAACGATTGAAAACGGAATGACAGGCACAGCGATGCCTAGTTTCAAACTACTCGATAGCGATGAAGTCGAAGCGTTGGTCCACTATGTCAAATACTTGTCGATTCGCGGGGAAGTTGAAAGATACCTCATTGAGGATGGAGATCAGTTTGCCGAACTGTTCACTGCGGTATTCAAAGATCACTCGCAGCTCAGCGATGATGAAAAGGAAGAAATTGACGAGATGAGCACTGAGGAAATTAAAGAGGAACAGGAGACTGTGGATGCCGAAATAGTGTACCTGAAATCTCAAGAGAATCTTGTTGAAAACGTGATGGAATTTGTCTTAAGCAAATGGATTGAAGCAGACGACAACGTGCTGGAAATCAAACCCAAGCCAGAGATGAATTTGAAAGAACTCGAAGAGTCGATGGCTAACGGTCGCAAGTTGTTCTTCTCGAAAGATGCCGCCTGTTCAACCTGTCATGGTGATACGGCTTTAGGCGATGGACAAACGGCCGCTGATTTTTACGACGATTGGACAGAAATTCCAGGTGGTTTCTATGATCCGAAAAACCCTGAAAGCTTGCCGGAGTTCTTAGCACTAGGTGCTTTGGAACCACGTAAACTACGACCTCGAAATTTACGCCAAGGCGTCTATCGTGGTGGACGCCGCCCGATTGATATCTTTTGGCGAATCCGTAATGGAATTGATGGATCAAAGATGCCAGCCGCGAAAGAAGTGGCTTTGACTGATGAAGAAGTTTGGAACCTTGTGGACTTTGTTCGCTCCGCCTTGCCTTACGATCAATTGAGTCGGCCTTTAGTACATAAACCAGAAAACACAAAAGAGATAAATTAATTGTCGTGGTAACCTTTAGATTGTGTTTAGATAACACGGCAATAGGAGTATAACAGTGGGTAAATTTTGGAGTTTCTTCTTCGCACTCGTTCCCATCCTTGGGATCGGACTTTTTGTGTTTGCAATCAACGATTGGGCGCCAATCCGTGGACATTGGTTTCCTGAATTGATTTCCAAAAGTCATGTGATTGATAACCTGTTCAATTTTATTATGTACCTGACAGGTGCCGTGTTTATTGGAACCTCGATTGTGTTGGCTTGGATCATGGTGAAATACGATGGCGGGTCAAATAAGGAACCGGTCATTTACTCGCACGGTAGTCACACCTTGGAAGTCATCTGGTCGATCATACCAGCTGTCGTATTGCTTTTCATTGCCATCTATCAGATGGATGCTTGGGCCAATGCCAGAATGTATCGCCCGACTTTATCCGATGGCACAGAGATGCCTCCGCATGCACGCGTCACAGGTCGTCAATTTGAATGGAAGATTCAATACCCAGGCAAAGACGGCAAATTGGATACACCCGATGATCTGCACCTGATCAATGATCTGCATGTTCCGATGGATGAAGACATCGTGATTCGGATTGAAAGCATGGACGTGCTACATAGTTTCTTTTTGCCCAACTTACGCGTCAAGCAAGATGTGGTGCCAGGCATGCAGCAACATATTTGGTTTCATGCGGTGAAAGATGGAACATACGATATTGTGTGTGCCGAGCTTTGTGGTTGGGGACATTACAAGATGAAAGGCCGACTGACGGTTGAGCCTTCCAGAGAAGAATTTGATAAGTGGCTAGAAAAAGCTTACGCAGAACAAGAAACTGCCCAATACAGCTTGGACGAGGAATAAACTCTCGATGAGTACAACGACTATAGATTCTAACTCGCAGTCTGATGGCAGTAGCTTTTCGGTCGGCGATTTTATCTCGAAATACATCTTCTCCAAAGATCACAAGGTGATTGGAATTCAGTTCCTGTTTTCCACCTTGCTTTGGTTTATTGTAGGTGGACTACTTGCGCTGGGGATTCGCTGGCAACTTGCTTGGCCTTGGACCGACATGCCTGTGATCGGCAATATGCTGTTCTCGGCCGAAGGTGGACAGATCTCGCCTGAGTTCTACACCATGCTGTTTACCATGCACGCCACGGTGATGATCTTTTTGGTCATCATTCCGATCTTGGCAGGTGCGTTCGGAAACTTTTTGATTCCGCTGATGATTGGTGCGGATGATATGGCTTTCCCTACGCTGAATATGCTCAGCTATTGGTTCATGTGGCCAGCCTTTATCTGTTTTAGTGCCACCTTCTTTTGCGAAGGACATGGGGCTCAATCTGGCTGGACCAGCTACCCGCCGCTGTCGGTTGCCAATGGTGATGCACAGACTTTTTGGCTGTTGGGCGTGACCTTAGTGGGCGTTAGTTCCATGCTGGGCTCCGTCAATTATATGACGACCATCATTCAGATGCGGGCACCTGGGATGACCATGTTTCGATTGCCGATGACGATTTGGGCCATGTTTATTACGGCCTTATTGCAAGCGTTTGCGTTGCCTGTACTGACAGCGGCAGGTGTGATGCAATTGACGGATCGAATGTTAGGTACTGGGTTCTTTATTCCAGAAGGCTGGATTGTTAATAACGCAGCGATGGCCTCAGGTGGTGGACAACCACTTTTATGGCAGCATCTGTTCTGGTTCTATTCACATCCTGCGGTGTACATCATGATTCTGCCGGCCATGGGTATGGTCTCAGACATTATGCCGTGCTTTGCTCGCAAACCACTATTTGGCTATAAGCCGATGGTTTATTCCATCTGTGGAATTGCAGGGCTAGGGTTCGTCGTTTGGGGGCATCATATGTTCGTCTCAGGTATGCACCCAACATTGGGCATGACCTTTATGGTTGCCACGATGATGATTGCGTTGCCGAGTGCGGTGAAAACCTTCAACTGGTTAGGCACACTGCATGGGGCAAAAATTCAATATACCACGCCGATGTTGTTCTCGATTTCATTCGTTGCGATGTTTGTGATCGGTGGGCTATCTGGAATATTCATGGCAGCCACGCCTGTTGATATTTTCATCCACGATACCTACTTCATTGTGGCTCATTTCCATTACGTGCTATTCGCTGGAACAGCCATGGCCGTGTTTGGAGCGATCTATTTTTGGTTTCCCAAAATGTTTGGTCGCATGATGAACGAAACATTGGGTAAGATTCACTTTGCATTGACGTTCCTCTTCCTGAACGGAACGTTCTTCACGATGCACATTTTAGGAGCGGTTGGATTTCCTCGAAGACTGGCTGACCCTTACCATTATGAAACCTTCCGTCACTTACTGCCCATGAATCAGTTCATGTCGGTCTGTGCCATCTGCATGGTTTCCGTGCAAGTGATTTTTGCATTCAACTTTATCTACAGCCTGTTTTGGGGGCCTAAAGCTGGTCGTAATCCTTGGAAAGCCAATGGACTTGAATGGCAAGCTCCGAGCCCTCCGGGACATGGTAACTTTGACTTTCAACCGATTGTCTATCGTGGTCCTTACGAATACAGCTCGCCTTATAGCGAAGAAGATTACTACCCTCAAACAACTCCTCCGCAAGATGGTGTGGATGAGTCGGGTGATGGTCACCACTAGTTTCGTTCATTTCCGTTTGTCGTTTTAAAAGCCTTTGTTTTTTACCGTGACTGATTCCCTCAACAATACGTCAGCTTGGCCACATCGTTTTGCGATGATGCTGGTTTGCGCTACGTTTCCATTGATTTGGGTTGGGGGCTTAGTGACAACACAAAAAGCGGGCATGGCGGTTCCAGACTGGCCTTCGACCTATGGTTACAACCTGTTTTTGTATCCATGGCAGACGTGGTTGTTTGGCCCTTACGATTTATTCTTGGAACATGGACACCGGATTTTAGGTGCCTTGGTTGGCATGGTGGCCATCGGGTTGTTGGTTTCGATCCTATATTGTGATGCGAGAAAACATTTAATCATTCTCGCTGTCATCGCACTGGTTGCGGTGATCATTCAAGGTGTACTTGGTGGGGCTCGCGTCATTCAAGACGAGATATTGCTCGCCAAAATACATGGTTGCTTTGGGCCGTTTTTCTTTATGCTGGCGGTTGCCCTGGAAGTGATTACGTCGAAACGATGGAGCCAGATGAGACTGCCCTGTAAAGACTCACAAACCAGTACCAGTTTGGCTGATAGCCAACAGATTGCTGGCCTTAAACGCTTGGCGGTTTCGACTGCCGTGTTTGCTTACTTACAACTATTACTTGGCGCCCAAATTCGACATATTTCTCCGATGACATCGCACGGTAATTTCCGCATCGCGGTAGTCTTTCATGTGTTTGTTGCGTTTGTGGTACTGGGCCATGTGTTGCTATTAACAACGAAGGTTTGGAGACATCAAGACAAACTCAAACTTTTGAGATCGGTCACTTTGGTGGCGAGTTTATTAGTGATTGGGCAAGTTTGCCTGGGTGTTGCAACTTATACTGCAAAGTACGCTTGGCCTGCGATCTTACCTGGCGGAGACTATTTCGCCGGGCTATTGATTGAAGCCGAGAGCTTTACACAAACCATGATTGTCACAGGGCATGTTGCTACCGGGTCATTGATTCTTGCAGTCACCACCACGGCGGCCCTTTACTGCTTTAAGTATTATCCGTCCGAGTTTCGACTTCCTCGCATCAGTGGAACGACGTTGAGAGGAGTGATCGCATGAGCACTAGCCATCTCTCCCTAGATCAACAGTCTTTAGAACAACAACGTCTTGAGCAGCAACGCCTTGAACACTGCCGCACAAACTGGTTCGGTGTTGTTGCAGACTACGTTGAACTGACGAAACCCAAAATTGCGGTCATGCTATTAGCTGCGGTTGCGGTAACTTCGTTTGTCGCTGCCAAAGGTTATCCTGACCTGCTGGCGATGCTGCACGTGATCGTTGGCACCGCTTTAGTTGCGGCCAGTAGTTGCGTTTGGAACCAATGGATTGAACGTCACGTTGATATGTTGATGCCCCGCACGGCATCGCGTCCACTTCCAGCAGGCAGAATTCAACCGTTTTCAGCGGTCATGTTTGGCACTGTGTTAGGTATTGCCGGTGTTGTTTATCTGGCTGCAACCGTTGGCTGGCTCACTTCAGGCATTGGGGCACTCACCTGGGTTTTATACGTTTGCGTTTATACCCCGATGAAACGTACCAGCCCTTGGAATACTGCCGTTGGCGCAGTTGCCGGGGCCTTGCCTTTGTGGATGGGTTGGCTGGCGATGGGTAAAGAGCTTGATACTCGCGCAGTTGCAATTTTTGCAATTTTGTTCTTCTGGCAGTTTCCTCATTTCATGGCAATTGCTTGGCTCTATCGTAAACAATATGAAAAAGCCGGTATGAAGATGTGGTCGGTCGTTGATCCCACAGGCAGAAGAGCAGGGGTGCAAGCGGTCAGTTCGGCTGTTGCCTTGATCCTGGTCAGCATCATTCCTGTGATACTAGGGCCACTTGATTTCACCCACATACTATTACTATTCACAACTGCAATTCTGGGCTTTGCTCAACTATTGTTTGCCGTTAATTTTTATCAGAAACCGACAGACATCGCGGCCCGCTGGCTGCTTTGGGCATCGCTTGTTTATTTGCCCTGCATGTTAGGTTTATTGTTGTTAAATCATCTCGCTTAGGCGATTCCTTTTAATTTAGTTTGGCTGATTGATAATGTCGGACCACCACGACGAGAACCACGGACACGGTCATATCGAACTCGAATACCAACCTGCTTTGCTGATAAATAATGGCAAGCTTTGTTTGTGGTTATTCTTGTCCACTGAAATTATGTTTTTTGCAGGACTCATCGGAGCCTATGTTGTGCTTCGCTTTGGTGTCCCTAGCGGATCATGGCCGACGCCTCACGATGTTCACCTAAGTGAACCAACCGGTGCTTTTAATACGTTTGTATTGATTTGCTCTAGCTTGGCAGTCGTGCTGGGTTTGGAAGCAGCCAAAGCGAACCGATCTGCCCAAGCTAAAAGCTGGCTCTGGATTACGTTTCTGCTGGGGTGTTTATTCCTAGGCGTAAAAATGTATGAATACAGCGGGAAATTCGCCCATGGAATTTACCCTACTGCCGGGCATAGCCGGATGTACGACAAACCCGATATGTACTATGTCTCGGCTTTGAAAAAACAACTAGAAGAACTCGAACGCAAACTGAACCCTCCACCTGCTCCTGTGAAAAAAGGCGAGGAGGCGAAAGAAAAAGCTCCATTATCAGATGAAGCCAAGAAAGACTTAGCAACCATTGCGATCTTACGAGATGGACTGGTACTGTGGTCGGCCAAAACCGCTGGTCTGGAAGAGAACCCTATCGAGGCCCAAGCTATTATCGATAGCCTTGCCTACGCAGTACAGCACAGTCACGAAAACCATCGAGAGCATGACCGATTATCGGCTGAGCAAATTGAATTAAACGCAACCGTGCCTGCCACGCAAGCAAAAATTGAAGCCCTGCAAGCGAGCGAAGGTGAAGCTTCGGAAATTGTTGGTTTACAAGCAGAACTCAAAACAGACACTGCTCGTTTAGCGGCGGTTGACCTGCTGTTATCCAACAACGCAGAGCTTCTACATCATGGCATCAATCACGTAGAGCCTCAGTTGGCACTCCCCTTTGTGTTGCCCAGTGGTAACATGTGGGCCAGCACTTATTTTCTGCTGACCGGGTTTCATGCTTTGCATGTGATTGTGGGGCTGATTATTTTTGCCGTGGTACTACCACGAGAATTAAATTCTTCCAAAGCCAACTACATTGAGAATGCCGGGCTGTATTGGCATTTTGTTGACCTTGTTTGGATCTTTCTCTTCCCCATCTTGTATTTGTTCTAGCGAACATCAATTTGGGAAATCGTCGTTAATAACAAACTATTAAATCATTCAAAAAAGACTCCTTCCTTTAGGTAGGGTAATAAATTATGTCAGACCACGATGATCATGGCGGAAACGCAAAATACTGGATTGTTTTCCTCTGTTTGTGTGGACTCACTTCGTGTTCGTTCCTCACTTTCTTCGAGTGGTGGAATGACAGCGTGCCGAAGCTGGTTAGCCAGTTCTTTATGATGGCGGTTTCGTGTGCTAAAGCCTTGTTGGTGATGCTGTTTTTTATGCATTTGAAATGGGAAGCCAACTGGAAATGGGTTTTGACCGTTCCCTGTGGCATCATGGGGATCTTTTTGCTTTGCATGTTGATGCCTGACGTTTTGTATCGGACTGCCAAGTATTCTGCTGAGCGTCGGATTCATGCTCCTTTTGCTGTCGTGGAATCGGCAGATCACCATGCGGCAGAGCCCGCTAAATCAGTAGGGCACTAGTCCTTTTCAATGGACACCACAACTGCGATCTCCATCGAACAACTAAGCCATCACTACGGTGATCGCTGCGCGCTGGATGAACTGTCACTCTCCATCAATGCCGGCGAAGTCTTTGTGTTTCTCGGCCCGAACGGAGGCGGTAAGACAACCCTGTTTCGCGTGCTTTCTACCTTAATGCCGATGCAACAAGGATCGGTTCAACTTTTGGGCTTCGACCTTGCGGCTGCCAAACAATCGATCCGTCAACAAATTGGGGTCGTGTTTCAGTCTCCCAGTTTGGATAAGAAATTAACCGTTCGTGAGAACATCCTTCATCAAGCGGCCTTGTATGGTCTTTCAGGCAAAGCGGCCAAGTTGCGTGCTGATGAAATGATGGGGCAACTGGGCATCGCAGACCGGGCCAGTGATATATGCGAAGAACTCTCAGGCGGTTTACGAAGAAGAGTCGAACTGGCCAAGGGGATGATCCATCAGCCGCGATTGTTGCTGCTGGATGAACCTAGCACCGGTCTCGATCCTGGCGCCCGAAGTAGCATGTGGGAATATCTTCAACGCATCCGCAAAGAACAAAACGTCACCATTGTGCTGACCACGCATTTGTTGGAAGAGGCCGAAAAAGCAGATCGGATAGCGATCCTCAATGTCGGAAAACTGGTAGCACTCGATACACCTTCGCTGCTTAAACAAACGGTCGGCGGAGACACCCTTACGATCAGTGGAAGTGATTTGAACGGCTTGGCCGAGAAGATTCAAAACCAGTTCCAAATCACCGCACAAATCGTGGATGAAACTTTGCGAATTGAAACGACCACAGGAGCCACTTGGGTCACCAAGCTAACAGAAGCGTTCCCAGAAGAAATCGACCGCATTAGTCTCGGCAAACCGACTTTGGAAGATGTGTTCATTGCCAAAACGGGTCACCGATTCTGGAACGAAGGAGATTCCGCATGAGTGAATCTTCCTTCAAACCTGTTGTCGTGAACCCTTGGAATGCGGCCTGGTCTCTATGCTGGCGAGAACTGGTTCGTTTTTTGCGGCAACGCAATCGCGTGATTGGCGCCATCGGACAGCCAATTTTGTTTTGGTTGTTGTTCGGGGCTGGCATGAACCAGACATTTAGTGAAGAGGCCACTGGAGCCAACTTTTTAGAGTATTACGTCTCTGGCACAATCATGTTGATCGTGCTGTTTACGGCCATCTTTGCCACGATCTCGATTATCGAAGATCGCAAAGAAGGGTTTCTGCAAGCCGTGTTAGTGGCCCCGATTCCGCGATGGTCGATGGTATTGGGCAAAGTCATGGGCGGCACGATCTTGGCCGTAATGCAAGGGATGCTTTTCCTGATACTGGCATCCATGATCACGATTTCAATTGGGCCGCTGGAGATTCTGGCGATTCTATTCTTGTTGATCGTGATCGGAATTGGGCTGACATCGCTAGGGTTTGTACTGGCTTGGCGAATGGACTCGACGCAAGGATTTCATGCGATTATGAACCTGTTGTTGATGCCGATGTGGTTGTTGTCTGGTGCGTTTTTTCCGGTTCCCAGCATACTCGGTGATTCTTCTTCAGGTGCTCCTTCTTCCGGCGATTACTTTATGCACTGGATCATGCGGTGTAATCCACTGACCTATGCCATGGCCTCGCTCCGGGAAATCATGTACTGGGGCGATGCAACCGCTCCATTGCCTGGCCGAGGAGAACTTCCGAGCTTTGAAGTAAATCTGACTGTTACTTTGTTATTCGCTTTGATCATGTTTATTTTGGCTTGCCGAGTTGCACGTGAGCCTGCCGAGGGAGATTTGCGTTGAAAAATCGAGCCGCAATGTTTTTTACCGCACTGCTTTGTCTATTCATGGGCCTGATGATTATTTGGTTTGCCATGAATAATCAGAATAAGAATAATCCTGATCCTTCGCACAACATCACCGAAAATGCACCGCCGAAAGATGTGCAAGTGCAACCGTTTGAGTTGATCGATACGCAAGGGAAACCGTATGATTTTTCTCAATTGGATAACCAAGTTTGGGTAGCCAGCTTTTTCTTTTCGACTTGCCCGGCCAAGTGCAGAATGCAAAACGAAAAGGTGGCCCTGCTGCAAGAACAGTTTGCCGATCAAGGGGTTAAGTTTGTCAGCATCACTTGTGACCCTGATACCGATACGCCAGAAGTGCTGTCTCAGTACGCGAAGATATTTGGAGCCAAGCCAGAGACATGGGCCTTTTTGACAGGCAAGATGGAAACGATTAAAAAACTTGCGACGAAGAATTTCAAGGTGGCGTTTGCAAAACAATCGCATAGCGATCGTTTGATTGTGATCGATTCCCAAGGCAAACTACGTGACACGTTTCACTCGCTCCAGCCAGCGGAATTTTCAGCGGCGAACAAATTGATTACCACTTTACTGAAAGAAAAAGTGGATGCTCCAAAAGTTGAGCCAACTGCTGAGTCCGATATTCCAACCGAACAAAAGATGTTTGACTTTGAACTGACCGAGCGATCAAGAGACCCTTTCAAATCAACCAGTTTAGAAGGTAAATACTGGCTTGGTAGTTTCTTCTTTACGGCGTGCCCTTCGATTTGTGTGATTCAAAATCTGGAAGTGGCCAAACTGCAAACCGAGTATGTTGACCGTGGGCTGAACTTTGTCAGCATTACGTGTGACCCTGAGAACGACACGACCGAGGTATTGAGTGTTTATGCTGATCGATTTGGAGCCAAGGAAGATGCCTGGTATTTTTGCACTGGCGATTATGACGAGATCGAAAACATAGGGCACAACTTCTTCAATATCCTAGTCGAACACAAAGTTCATAGTGACCGTGTTTTCCTGGTAGACCCTGAAGGTAAAGTGCTTGATTCATTCAGAACGCAAGAAGAGGATCAGATGATTGATCTTCGTGAAATGTTAGACGAATTATTACCAGCAGCGGTTGAACCAGCTTCAACCGAAACTGAGTCAAAAGAAGAGAACTGATCTGTGGAACTGACCGAAATACTACCGCACGTAAACGCCTCGCTGAATGGACTAGCAACCTGCTTGCTCGTGGCCGGATATGTGTTGATTAAGCAAAAGAAAGAAACGGCCCATAAGTGGACCATGTTGGGCTGCTTTGGTGTGTCGATTATCTTTCTGGCCAGCTACCTGACGTATCACGCAATGATTGAGGGGCATGGGAAAGCGTTTCCCTCGTATCCGGGGCCTGCCATCGAGTGGCTCTACCGGGCAATTTTGATTCCGCATATTATTTTGGCGGCTGCGGTTCCATTTTTGGCAGTGATTACGATCTATCATGGACTCAAAGACAACCGGGAAAAGCACTTGCGTTTTGCCAAATGGACGTTTCCGATCTGGTTATATGTATCGGTGACCGGCGTTTTGGTCTATTTGATGCTCTATCAGCTATACCCACCACTGGCCCCTTAGAGTAAAATAAAACGCTCTGAACCTTTCGAGATTTCACCTATTCGTTAGAAATCATGACACGCATTTTCACTCAATTATCGCTTTTGATTTTCTGGTTGACTGTATTGGTCAACTCGGCAAGTGCGTGCCCAACCTGTAAAGAAGGTTTTGGGAATGCCAGCGTTGAGGCCTACGGCTGGAGCATCATTTTTATGATGTCGATGCCCTACACCATTTTGACCTTCTTTGCGATCTATGTGTTGTACAACGTCAGAAAAAGTCGCATCGCACGTGGACAGCATGCTCTTACGCCAGATCAATGTCTGCTCGAATTAGCCAAACAAAAAGCGGCTTTGGGAATACCGACTCAACCGCCGACAGATGCTTGAGAACTAGCGCGTTTTCAATTTTACTGTACCGAACGCTTTGATATCGTGTAGCACAGAATTACAATTCCTTCATCGCGTGCCACTGGCATTTTGCCAGTGCGGAGTTGCAAATCAACTTCACTCAACAGCTTTTATATTGAAGGGTAACTGTTCAACTGGCGTTAAGAATCTACACGATCTCCGATCCAATCGCAGCACACACTGGCAAGATGCCAGTGTCACCCGTTTGCTAAAGAAAATCCTTCTTTCTTTGTGCCTTCGAGCCTTGGTAGTTCATCTTTTTGCACTTCAAAAGTCGGCTGGCGAGCAGCCAACCTACCAGATTATTGGTTCTGCACGAGGCAATTTTAAAAAGCTCTAAAACGGCGGCTGCTCATCAGCCACTTTACTGCTTGGTTGAAGCTCTTCTTTAGTTCCCCCAGTTGATTCGGCACTCGGTTTCCAATCAACCAACTGAATTTCTACATTGGCCCGGCCGCGGAAGTGGTTGATCACCGGGTGGTAGGCAATATCAAAGGGGCCGTTGAGTTCCTGAAGTTCATCGGCCCAGTCGCCTTTGCCGAATGCGACGCCGCGAATTTTGACGCCATGGTGATTCAAATGAACCGATAGATGTCGCTCGCCACCGCCCATGCGTTTCGGTGGTTCGGCCAAAGTGGCCCCACTGGCGCACAGCGTCGGTCGACGATTGCCCTGACCAAACGGGGCCATCATGTCGATCTGCTCAACAGTACGCCGGGTCAATTGGCTGAGCGGGGCTTCGGCATCTATTGAAAGTTCGGCCACGCGATCTCCTTCTGAAATCGACGAGGCCGCATGCTCAAAGAATTCCGCCCGGAAAGCTTCGACTTTGTTTGGTTCGATACTCAGCCCTGCCGCCGCTTTATGACCACCACAGCCTAGTAGATTGTGGGAACAGGCATTCAACGCGGCGTGTAAATCTAACCCATTCGCACTGCGGGCCGAGCCTGTGCCAGGCTTGATGCCTGCTTGATCCAGTGCAATCACAATCGTGGGGCGATTGTACTTCTCGGCCAGTCGTCCGGCCACAATTCCAATCACGCCAGGGTGCCAGCCATGGCCGGCTAAAACGATTGCGGGGTCATTCACCGGGTCGAAGTCGTCTTTGGCTTGTTTATGGGCCTGTTTGTAGATGCTGCGTTCTAAACTGCCGCGGTCTTCATTCAACTGATGAATATATTCGGCCAAATCTTTGGCTCGTTCGGTAGAATCGGTGGTCAACAATTCTACCGCCAGTTGTGCCTGGCCTAGTCGACCTGCTGCGTTCAAGCGGGGAGCGATCATAAAGCCGATGTCGTCACTCGCCAAATGAGGTTTGGCATTCAATTTGGTGACTTTCATCAAGGCTTCGATGCCTGGCACTTGATGCTCTCGCAAACAGTTAAGTCCATGGCGAACCAGCACTCGGTTTTCATCCAACAGCGGAACCATATCGGCAACCGTCCCGATGGAAGCCAGCCCGACTGCTGAGAGCAAATAGTTCTTCAAGCGATCTGTGACCCGTTTGGCATCGCTGGCCTTTTGGCAAAGCGACCACGCCAGTTTCAGCGCAACGCCCGCTCCGCATAGTCCGTGGAAAGGATATTCAAAGTCAGGGTGTTGTGGATGAACAATCGCGGCCGCGTCCGGTAAGCTCTCGGCCATTTGATGATGGTCGGTAATTACCAATTGCATGCCCAGACTCTTGGCCAAAGCGGCTTCTTCAAGACTGGCAATGCCGCAGTCGACAGTAATGATGACATCGGTATTGCGTTCGGCCAGTTTGGTAATGGCCCCTTTGTTCAGCCCATAGCCTTCTTCCATGCGATTGGGCATGTAGTACCCGACATCGGCAGAAAGCATTTGCAGACATCGATAAAGGATGGCGGTCGATGTGATTCCATCGGCATCGTAATCGCCATAGATCACGATTCTTTTTTTATCGATTGCCGCTTGATAGATGATTTCAGTGGCTGCCGGGACATCGGGTAACAAACTAGGGTCACGTAGACCAGAGAGTTTGGCATCTAAGAATGAGCGTGCTTCTTCAGGGTTGTTGATTCCGCGAGAGATAAGCAACTGGGCCACAATCGGCGGCACCTTGGCTGCTTGCTCCATCTGCCGGATATTATCTTCGTTGTGGGGAAAGATTCGCCAATGTTTTTTCATCGCGTTTTCAGACAGCTCCATCAGGCAGAGAATTAGAAAGGCAGATAGAGATTCTGTCAAATTGTAGGCATAAAAGCAAGAAGCCGACCTAAAAAGGTCGGCTATATGCATTGATTCTAAGTGAGTAGGAACACCGGCAACCTTGAAAAAGACTGCAACAGGCTCTCGTACTACTTTTTCTTTTCGAGATGCCAGGTGTGCTTGCGCAACTGTGGGCAATACTTCCTTAGTCGAAGTTTCTCTCCGCCAGGCTTACGCCGTAGGGAGTAGTTGTACTTGCCGGTTTCCTCGCATACGAGAAAGATGGTTTCTGCTCTTTTGCTTCGTTTGGCCATGAATCTGCCGTAGGTAAATGCTTTTTATAGTGGTTGGATATCGCTTGTAGTACGATCTACCTTTATACCGAAAACACCCCTTTGTTTGCTAGGGTGCCTACTAGGTTTTTAGTTAGAATGCTGTTGATTGTGCCAGTTTACCAATAAACCGGGCCTTAAATTGGTAGAATAGGTAGTATTTGGCGATCGGCTGTTTGTTTTGCTTAGACCACCTAACCTCTTATATAATCAATGTTTGGCAAATTATACGGTTCTCTCGAACACGGGCGAGTACATATCTGACCTGAACTCGTTTACACCGTAATTGGTATTAGACGGAATAATTGGCCCTATTATTCACGTATTGATAGTTAATTAGCACCCTTGAATTGTATGGTCGACACAATTTGAGGGTAGTTAATATATCAAAGAGACCTTATAATAGCCTGTCTAAGGCTTTTCTACGGTCTCCTTTTCAAACTACACAACACTCGTCACCAAAACATATAAGCGGTCTTTTCCTCCGCGTTTTGTATAAAACGCCTTCAAGGCTAGAGTTAGAATAAACTATGACGCAAATTGAAGAAATTGAAGAAGAAGAATATCAAGGCAGCAGCAATCGGTTTCTTTTGCTCACTGCTGTACCTGCTTGGCTGGTGAGTATGATCGTTCATATTATCATTGTCTTGGCCTTGTATGTTGTTGTGTTCGATGTCTCAGGTAAAGATAAACAAGTCTTAACCATCGAAGAATCTTCCGATGCCGAAGAAATCGAAGATTTAGTGATCGAAGAATTTGAGCCGGTTGATATGGTAAAGCTTGATCATGATCTGCCACCAGAAACACCTGAAGATGCGGTGATCGATGAAGAAGTTGTGATGTCAGACTTCGAAGAGTTGACATCTGCCACCATGCAAATGGATTTGATCGACTTTGCAGCAGATACTGCTCCTTTCTCAGATATGCTGACCGAACTGGCAGGTGCTACTGGTAATGCAACTTCTGGAAGAGGCCAAGCGACTCGCACCCAAATGGTTCTCGAAGGCGGAGGTAACGGCGGCAGTGAAGCCGCAGTGGTGAACGGAATCAAATGGATTGCCGAGCATCAACTGTCCGATGGCAGTTGGAGCTTTGATCATCGACTCGGTGCCAAAAAACCTGGCAGTATGAACGCTGGAACGATCAAAGGAGGAGCCCCACACGCTGCTACGAGCATGGCTTTACTTCCGTTCTTAGGTGCAGGCCATACACACAAAGAAGGCAAATACAAAAAGCAAGTAAAAGCTGGCCTAGAAGCTTTAGTGAGAATGATCAAACTTCGTGGGCAGACCGGTTCACTCGAAGAACCAGATGGCCGGATGTACTCACACGGGCTGGGTGCCATTACGTTGTGTGAAGCTTACGCGATGACGCAAGACAAAGACTTACGAGACCCTGCTCAATCAGTGATTAATCATATTGTCTATGCTCAAGATCCTGTAGGAGGTGGCTGGCGTTACACACCTAGGCAAGCTGGTGATACATCAGTGGTGGGCTGGCAAGTCATGGCACTAAAAAGTGGGCACATGGGCTACCTTGAAGTGCCCCCAAACACAGTGCAGGGTTCCATTAAATTCTTAGATAGTATAGCTTCAAATGGCGGTGCAAATTATGGATATGCAACACCAGGAAGAGGTAAAGCAACGACTGCTGTAGGTTTACTTTGCCGGATGTATCTTGGCTGGAAAAAAGAAAACCCGGGTCTGCAAAAAGGCGTTGAATTTCTGAGCAAAACAGGCCCTAGCAAAACAGAAATGTATTACAACTATTACGCCACCCAAGTCATGCGACACAATGGCGGCCCTGAATGGGAAAAATGGAACAAAGTAATGCGGGATCAGTTGACCAACGACCAAGTGAAGCCTGGCAAGCCAGAAGCAGGTAGCTGGTTCTACAACACAAATCACAGCAAAAGGGGTGGCCGACTCTACGAAACTTCGTTGTCGGTTCTAACGCTTGAAGTCTACTACCGCCATTTGCCGATCTACAAAAAAGATGCAGCCGAAGAAGATTTTGCACTGTAAAAGTTTGGCAGCATTCTTCTCAGGACCGATTTTAAATACAAAGCCTTGTCGTGATTCACTCTCACGACAAGGCTTTTTTGTTAGATCATTGCGATTCGTTGTTATGGTGCATGCTTGAGAAGCAATTCTCTAATAGAATCATTTAATCCGGCTTTCCAGGCGGCATCCCAGGCGTCAGGAACGACTTCGTAGAGTGGGAACTTAGGTTCTTGCCGGATGATCTCAGAATACGCTTCAAACCCTGGTCGCCAGTCGTCCGAAATATGGGTGAGCAGTTCTTGATATTCAGAGTGATTCAGCGAACGAAGCGAATCGCAAGCTCGCATAAAACATTTTCCGGCAAGGGTTTGATTGTCTAACAACAGACGGTAATCCTTACGAAATTCTTCGATACTTAACTTTTGAAGCCCTCGTTGAGAAAACAGTTGAGCAATCTTGGGAGATTTAAATTCAATCAAGTAAGAGACCACCCCTAAACCCACTGGGCCAAACTCGTCTGATTGGTAAGCCCGCCCCATCTGCCCATCTAGATATTTGGCCTGGCCTGCAACGTAAAAGCTGGTTTCGCGCCATACCGTCCATGCCCAACTGTGGCGAGGAAACAAGTCATCCGCAACCGGAACTAACACGAGTGCCATCATTCGCAACCCGACCATAGGGTCTTCAGGTTGTTTCCAGGGAATTTCAAATTTTTCGTCAGACTCATCCTCTACCAGTTTGTTCATGATGAATTCGTCGATTGGATCTAGCAGCCCCTTGGCGATAAACTTCGACCAAATCCCCAAGCTGTCGCGGTCGTGCTGTGTGAATTCCTCAAAGATTTCCTCTAGTTGAAACAAGTCAATCCATTCGTTGGTGATCTCTTGCCGACTCATAAATTCAAAGAAGGAATGCAAGGGGCGGTTTTCACGATATTCATTTTCGCGGTTTACAGCGGACTCATGCGTTGCTTTGAGTGCTTTCTTAAAGGCCCCTTTTTCAAAAGTAATTTCAAAGTTGCCAGTCTTCGTAGGTCCTGAATGTCGAACTAAACGCCCCGTTTCCCTTTCTATTTCTAAGTGATCTTTTGGGGAATCAAGAATCAATAAATTATCTCTCCATTGCGATTTTATTTTGCGAGCCTGAATAAAACTCAGTGCAGCCGATGGAGGCATCGAGAAAACGAATGAAAAAGGCAAACCAGAGATTCCCACATCCTCGCTATTAAATCCAACACCGAACTGTGCATTAAAAGGTTTCTCGGGATCTAATTGTTTGTTCAGTTCAAAGGACAGAGACACTGTCAGCGGCATCTTTACCGGAGGCGTGCGGAGGTAGCTCTCAGCAGACGAAGGATACCAGCCGATTTCTTGAGGTGAGTAAACCAGCGTGAGGGGCGGTTGTTCTTTGTTTTTGACTGACTGGAGCGAGAGCAGGAGTCCACCCTCTGGAGAGTGGATGATCGTGGCATCAACTTGTTCTATTCGCATTTTTGTGACAAAATCCCCGACCCAGTGTTTAGGGTTGATCAGCAATCGCCTCATCTTCAGCAGAAGTTGCTCTTCCTCTGTCAAAGCTTGATCTAACGGAGGAGAATAGGGCGACTCTTTGACTCTCAATATCAGGTTGAAATCCGAGCTATTCGGAAGATGCGCCAATTCAACATCGGATTCCATAAATCGGCCACTGCTCCAGAGTTTGTAACGAAGCAGGGTTCCCACGGATCGTGTGACCGTTGTCCCAATCGGAATATCCAAATAGTTGATGATAGACTCAAGAGAATTTCGTTCATTCCCTTGAACTGTAATCTGATTCAATGTTGCCAAAGTTCCTTCGTTTCTAAAATAGATAATCAGATCAACTTGTGCTGTTTCAAGGTTCTGTCGAAATTCGATATCAAAGGTCGAGTTGCGAATTCCAATATCCTCTAAGGCCTGTGCAATCTTCTTCTCGTACTGTATGTTTGCCTGCTGATCTAACTTTGTCGGTTGACCCGCTTCCCAAACAGGATCAGCCAATTTTTCCATTTTTCCATCTTTATCTAACCAATGTGAAACTAGGCCCGACTCTTGCTCGTGGAAAACAGGTGTCACTGCATCCCGAGTAGGATACTTCTCGGTTAAACGCTGTAGCAGTTGTTCCGTATCAATTTTCTTGGCATTTTCGATTTGAATTAACCCGTTGTGCAGTCGTACTCCCTCGGTGATTTGCACCGTGACTCTTTCCTGCTCAAAATCAAGCTTGGCCCATATATTCGGTTGAACAAAACCAGCACGAGTGAATCCTGTTTGCAACCGTTGAGAGATTGTCGATGTCAGGTTTTCCAGTGGTGCCAAAGGATGCGCGGCCAAAATTGCTTGCGGATCTCTGCTTAACGCCTCTCGGACTTTTTCTAGAGAGACGCTTTGTAGCCCTTTGATTTCCATGCGTGAAAAGTCACCAAACTCTCCCACAAATATATATTTTTGTGCGTGAGAATTTGCAGAAAAGAGTAGCGAAAATAATACCGCGATAGAGATAACAACAAAATTACGCAACATGCTTGAGACTCCGCCTTGAATTACCAGTCCTGTTGGAAGTGGAGATTTTAGCCGATCTAAGCAGGTGAGGACAATATCAGAATCAGCACTAAATAGGCCTACATTCAACCGCAAGTGCCTAGCAGCACTGGCAAGGGTTCAGTAATTTCGCAATAATTCATTTTATCAGCCTGAAGAATGCTATTCCAAACGGCTCATACTCCGTTGTAAATACCATTCATCATGACTTGCCCTCAAAGCCTTTTGGCTTATTAATACCAAAGGAAACTGATTAATTATGAGTAAAACGAGAGTTGCCATCTGTGGCGCTGCTGGCCGAATGGGGCAGCGGTTGATTGCCTTGGGCGTGGCCGATGAAAGCCTGGAAGTGGTTGCCGCGTTGGAATATGCCCAGCATCCACGTTTGGGCGAAGATGCTGGTAGTGTGGCCGGCATTGGGGAAATCGGAGTTCCGCTAGCAGCAGAACTGGCCTGTGAAGTCGATGTCGTGATTGACTTCTCCGTTCCCGCAGGGGCAGAAGTTGCCACCAAACTGTGCCTCGATAAAAACATTGCCCTGGTCATGGCCACCACCGGATTGTCAGAGGAGCAGAAGCAAAGCTTGAGTGATGCCTCGGCCACGATTCCACTGGTTTGGGCTCCCAGCATGAGCATGGCGGTCAACTTAACTATGAAACTAACCGAGATCGCCTCGGCAGCTTTGAAAAACTATCCGCAAGGGGCAGATGTTGAAATCTTGGAACGCCATCATCGGTTCAAAGAAGATTCACCCAGTGGAACGGCGCTTAAGTTTGGTGAAATCGTGCGATCACAGATGGGCCAAACCAAAGAGGCCCATGGACGTGATGGCCGGCCCGGCGAACGACCACACGATGAAATCGGCTATCATGCCATTCGCGTGGGCGACAACACCGGCGAACACACCATCGTGTTTGGTATGATGGGTGAAACGATTGAATTGACGGTGCGTTCCAGCAACCGAGATTGTTATGCACAAGGGGCACTCGCCGCAGCAAAGTTTGCCGCAGCACAAAAGCCCGGCATGTATTCAATGAACGATGTTCTCGGTTTGTAGTCCTTTGATGCGTAAGTAATACCCATGGCAAAATGCGACGAAGGATACTTGTGCGAAGTCTGCGGCAAGCCGGTTGATCACTTGGCCGAAAGCGACATGTACTTGCGCTACGTGATTGGGCTGCTCGACCCCGAAGTGTTACACACCACCCCAGAACGTCACTTGGTGTGTAACCCCGTATTGAGCCAGTTTATTGTTCACCCTGACTTTGAACCGGTGGTTGCTTCAGGTGACTTTGCGAAAAATAATCTGGATGCCCAATATGTGCAGCAGCAGGAAACATTGATCACCCGAGGCTACGAGCGATTACTCGAAATTCGTAAACTGGGTTTGCCGCTAATCGATTACCCACTGCCGGAAGTACGTGAGAAGCTAGGAAACCGATAAAACGAAATCATGACGAGAACTCAACCCACGCCAGCCGCGTTTGGTAAGAAGCAATTTGCTTCCGACAATTACTCCGGCATCACACCCGAATCCTGGGAAGCACTACAGTCGGCTAATGTTGGGCATGCACCTGCTTATGGAGACGATGCTTGGACTGGCAAAGCGTGTGATTTGATTCGCGATTTCTTTGAGACCGACTGCGAAGTCTTCTTTGTGTTCAATGGAACGGCGGCCAACGCGTTGGTTCTGAGTAGCATGTGCCAGTCGTATCACAGTATTGTCTGTCATGAAAAAGCACACGTTGCTACCGACGAATGCAGTGCGCCAGAGTTCTTCACGCATGGCTGTAAAGTGCTGCCGGTTGCTGGAGACCACGGCAAGATTGGTCTAGAGCAGGCCGAGGCAATGATTGCCAATCGCACCGATCTGCATTTCCCCAAACCGAAAGCTTTGAGCGTCACCCAGTCAACCGAACTTGGCACGGTCTACACGCCTGATGAACTCCATGAGTTGTGTGAACTTGGCAAACGTCACGAGATGCAAGTCCACATGGATGGCGCCCGGTTTGCTTATGCATTGGCTTCCCTAGACATAGCCCCGAAAGAAATTACCTGGAAATTGGGCGTCGATGCCCTTTGTTTTGGCGGCACAAAAATCGGCATGCCTGTCGGCGATGCGGTCGTCTTCTTTAACAAAGACTTGGCCCGAGAATTTGAGTTCCGCTGTAAACAGGCGGGTCAACTCGATTCGAAAATGCGATTCATCTCGGCCTCGTGGATCGGCATGCTAGAGAGTGGAGCGATGCTCAAGTATGCCCAACATGCGAATCAATGTGCTCAGATATTGGCCGAAAAACTATCAACCATTCCCGGCATTTCACTGCTGGAACCGGTTGACGTGAATGCCTGTTTTGTGGAACTGCCAGCGTCTGTGGCCGCCGGGTTACGTGAACGCGGTTGGCATTTCTATATGTTCATCGGCGACAACGGGGCCAGGCTCATGTGTTCCTGGGACACCAGCGAAGCAGACATTGACAATCTTGTGGCCGATATACGTGAACTGGCGAAAGAGTTGCTTTAGTCGCTTTTCATTATTACTGTACCGAAGGCTTTGATATTGGGTAGCACCGCCGACGATTCCGGAGTTGACTTTGCTTCGGGATCAACCGTATTCGGAACGTCGTCGGTGTGGCCGTAGGCCATCAGAGGCTACAGCGGCCAAGATTCACCGAATTCTCATACCGCTTTCGCCCTCGATAAAGCATGTATTTGTAGGGTAATAATGGAAAACTCTCTAGCCTCTAATCGACTAACGTCGACCCCGGCATCGTTTTGAATGAGTTGATTTGAAATGGAACGCGATCTCCAAAACCGATGACGCGGCTACCCAGAATACGAAAGCCGCCGCGAAGCAAATATTTTTCCCGCGAAGCAGTAATATTAAAAAAGCTCGAATCTCATCACTGAACCGTGCTGGTAATTCGCCCTTGTTCCAAGATGGTTTCAATTTTGTCACCAGATTGAACATCGTCTGCCGACTTCAATACTTGGCCGCTGTCAGTTCGCGTCACACTGTAACCTCGGGCCAAGATACCCAGCGGCGAAAGTGCTTCCAAGCGGGCCGCTTCGGCTGAAAGTTGTTGGCGTTTTTGTTCTAGTATTCGTTGCATCATTTTTCGCATTTGCGTGTCGAGTTCATCGAGATGAATCGCGTGTTGCTGCACTGCTTCAAACGGTTTGCGGAAGACCCGGCTGTTGGCCAATTGATCTAAACGGTTTCTGGCGGCTTGGCTTTTGGTCGAAAGCGAAGTCCGCAGGCGATGCTTCATCGTTTCTAACAGAGCACGCACTTCATCTGCCGATGGCACGACTAACTCTGCCGCTTCACTCGGGGTTAACGCCCTGCGGTCGGCCACCATATCAGACAGGGTCACATCAATTTCGTGGCCTACCGCAGAGATCACAGGTATCTCGGAAGCAAAAATCGCACGCACCACGACTTCTTCGTTAAATCACCACAGGTCTTCCAAACTGCCGCCACCACGGCCAACA
>NVWB01000069.1 GCA_002733575.1 Blastopirellula sp.
TTACGACGTAAACCAGGATCCATTGGAAAAGAACAATTTGAAATCATCGCATCCTGAGATCGCCAACGAGTTGCTAAAGAAGCTTCAAGCCTGGCATGCGACGCTTCCCGAGACCCCCAACCCCGAGTGCTTCTCGAAGTACCGTGACAGGAAGGCGGGCCCGCTGCCTCCTGAGGTCAAGCCGCATTTTCAGTTTGACCCGTCTCGATAAGGCCGCTTTCGTAAAGACCCCGAAACCACTTTCAAAGTAGACCAATGAAATTAACTTCAATCATTCAAGTACTGCTCATCATCCTACTGTCAACTTACACGACATTCGCAGCGGAGCGTCCGCCGAATTTCGTCATCATCTTCACCGACGACCAGGGCTACGGCGACCTCGGTTGCTTCGGCGGCAAGCACGTCAGCACGCCCCGCATTGATCAAATGGCGGCGGAGGGTTCCCGACTGACCAGCTTTTATGTGGCCGCCCCGGTTTGCACTCCATCGCGTGCTGCTCTGATGACCGGGTGCTATCCCAAGCGGATCGATATGGCGATGGGGTCAAATTTCGGAGTGCTTCTCGCCGGAGACCGGAAGGGATTGAACCCTGATGAAATTACCATCGCCGAGGTCCTGAAGACCGCGGGCTACAAAACGGGCATGTTCGGCAAGTGGCACCTCGGAGATCAGCCGGAGTTTCTGCCCACAAGACAGGGCTTCGATGAATACTTCGGCATTCCCTTCAGCCATGACATCCACCCGTTTCATCCGAGACAAGATCATTACAATTTCCCGCCGCTGCCTTTGCTGGAGAATGAAACGGTGATCGAGATGGATCCCGACGCCGATTTCCTGACAAAGCGAATCACCGAATACGCGGTGTCATTCATCGAGAGGAACAAGGACGAACCGTTCTTTCTCTACATCCCGCATCCTATTCCCCACGCTCCGTTGCACGTTTCGCCTCCGTTTATGGATTCGGTCTCAGGCGACATCGTGGCGAAACTGAATGCGGAAGACGGGAATATCGACTATAGGACGCGGGACAAGCTATTCCATCAGGCCATTGCCGAAATCGACTGGTCCGTCGGGCAAATCCTCGACACCCTCAAGGCTAACGGTCTCGACGAAAACACACTCGTCATCTTTACTTCAGACAACGGCCCCCCAAAGAACACCATCTTCGCCAGTCCCGGCCCGTTACGCGGCAACAAGGGGACCACATTCGAAGGCGGCATGCGTGAGCCGACTGTAATCCGCTGGCCAGGAATGATACCGGCGGGTAAAGATAATGACGAAATAATGACAACCATGGATCTGCTGCCAACGTTTGCGAAGCTGGCTGACGCGAATGTTCCCACGGATAGAATCATTGATGGCAAAGACATCTGGCCAACAATAACAGGCAAATCGGGAACACCTCACAAAGCGTTCTTTTACCACCGTGGCAATTCTCTTAATGCAGTGAGATCAGGCAACTGGAAGCTGCATACAAATAACGGGAAGCCCGATAAACTTTATAATCTTGAGAATGACATCGGTGAAAAAAAGAACGTCATCAAGTCACATCCAGAAGTCGTGCAAAGACTCAACGCACATCTCAAGAACTTTGCAAAAGATATCGCAGACAATAATAGGCCCGCAGCCTTCGTAAACAACCCCAAGCCACTTTCAAAGTAAACCATTGAAATATACATTTACTCTGAATACGATAATCTAACTATCCATATCCCGGAAAGAAAACAAATGAGAAGAATTCTTCTAATAACAACTCTCTTCTTGGTCATCATCGGTAACTGCGCGTTTGCTGAGAAAGTCACTCACAGCTTTCTTGCAACCGGTCAGAAGACCTATATTATGGGAGCGGACAACAAACCAAGTTGGACATATCCGGCAGTAACCCGCGATGGCTATGTGCTGGACGACGGCACGATCATCTTGACCTTGAGTAAATCGAAACGCTACCCTGGCGGAGCAGTCGTCAGCATCGCTCCCGATGGGAAAGAGACATTGATTTGGAAAGGCACGCAGAGTGAGGTCAACAGTGCTCAGCCAACAACAGATGGCACGTATGTAATTACCGAAGCCGGAAATAATCCCAGACTGCTTGAAGTTAACTCCAAGGGGGAAGTAATTGTGCAATTTCCTTTGGCTTGTCAAAAGAAGAATCACCACATGCAGACTCGGATGGCCCGTAAACTCTCGGACGGAACTTACCTAGCACCTCACCTGCTAGATTTCGCTGTCTACCACTATGATAGAGACGGCAAAATTCTCAGCAAACTGGATACGACCGCACCAAGAGACACCGAGCACAAAATTCACACCTGGCCTTTTACCGCGATCCGACACGGGGATGACCATACACTCGTCTGTTGTACCCATGGAAACCGTGTGGTTGACTTTGACGCCAATGGTAAGATCGTCTGGACCCTAACCAATGATGACCTTCCCGGAAATTGGTTACAAGACCCTTGTGGAAGCCAAGTTCTCCCCAACGGCAACATAGTTATAACCAGCTATGCAGGCGGACGAGCAGACCCTCAGGCTCCTAAACTGTTTGAAGTAACCCGTGATAAGAAGGTAGTGTGGAAATATACTGATGGACAGAAAGTAGGGATTCATCATTTTCAGATCATCACAACCAACGGGAATAAACTCACTGGCATGGTTCTAAAGTAAAGTACAGGGCATAAGTCTAATCTAGTTTCCTGAAGTTGACTTGATCTCTGTACGAATCACTTTCAAATTAGCCTCAGGTTCTTTATTCTTAGCAGGTCCTAATTGCAGTAAAAAACACTTCGGTTGTGTTGCCGCCTCGGCATTGATCTGTTTCAGTGTTAATGCTTCCAATTACAATGAAGAAGTGAGCAATTAGAAGCTGACAATAATATTAATAATAGGTCTTCTCATGGAGTTATAGTTATTAGCTGGTTCATTTCTGAGACGGATAAATACGGATCAAACCTCGTTCAGAGTACCTGTTTGGCCGCCGAATGAATCTGTCTCGACTCCTAATTTCTGCAGCATGCTGACATAGAGGTTCGAGAGTGGAAGGTCCTCGTGAATTCCTTTCATTCTATACGGTTCCTGTTCTCCTGGAGCCCAGCCTCCGCGATAGGCTCCGGCTCCGGCATAGTTCAGATATTGTCCGTGCTTAAAGCCCATCGATTGGCCTCCAGCCAATATCAATGGATAATTGCGGGACAAATGAAAAGCGCTGGATGCGGATCCGAAAAGAAGCAGCGTGTTGTCCAGCATGTTTCCTTCGCTCGCAGGTTCGGGCGTCGATTTCAGTTTGGATGCGAAGCGACCGAATTCTTCGGCTTGAAAACGGCAATAAGTCCCGAATTTTTTCCATCCCTCGGGCAACTTTGTATTGTGCGAGAGTTTGTGTGTTAGAGGAAGCCCGACGGCCCTCGCAAGGTAGTCGCTTATCCCATCACCAAGCTCTTTGCCAATCATATAAGTCGCAGCGCGGGTCGAATCGGTTTTAAAGGCGAGGTAGATCAGTTCGTACATCGTTTGCAAGTACTCTCGTGGATCATCAGGCGTGATGTCGAGATTTAAGTAATCGACATCGACCGTTGGGAGAGGAATATCAATCCAACGCGCGGCCTTTGCGACTTTGAGCTCGGTACCGCGAATCGAATCGAGAAATTCGTCGAAAGTCTTCTGATCTTGCTGGGACAGGTCTCTCCGCAGTGAGCGGGCATCGGCCATGAGTTCGTCGATCGCACTCTTGCTGAGGGCCAGACGTCGCGCGGCGTTGCCGTCAGCTTTCACGAACAACATATCGAATATGCGTTTCGGTTTGTTTTCTGCCGGAATAGCACGTCCGCTACGAGAGAATGACATCGTCTGGGCTCCCCGAGGCGTTCCCGAGCCACCATCAGTTGACATGACAAGCGACGAGACGCGTGTCTGCTCTCCGACATGAGTCGCATAAACTTGATCGAGTGAGATCGTGTTCTTGTAATCACCCCTGCCGCCAGTGTCAGCGCCCGTGAGAAACTGATCGGCATTGGAATGGCCGTGAACTTTACGTGCCGCCGGGTGCGACAAACCCGAGAGTATCGTCATCTCGTCTCGAAGCAATTCCAGGGGATCAAGACATTTGCTGAACGTAAAGTCCTTCCCCGAGCCATCAGGAAACCAGGACCAGTCCTGGTAGGCAGGATCGTCTTTACGAGGCATCGGCACGCCATTGGGCAGGTAGAAGCAGGCGAGCCGTTTTGGGCTGGCGAGCTTCTCGGCGGCACCGGCGATTCCGGAAAACGTCTCGAACGCCGGTAAAGCGAGGGAGAACCCGCCGACGCCGCGGAGGAAGTTCCGACGATCAAGCGTGGAAAGTTTGATTTTCATTTTCGAATTCGCTCCGATCTTGGGTTCAGTTTCGGAAATTAAACGACTGATTTGCCAGGAAGGCTCTTCACTGAATTCAATGTGTGCCACTTCTATGAAAAGAAGTGGCTTGTTCGTGCTGCCGAATCACACCTCAGAAATGATGCCAGTGTTGTCGGCGAAGGTTTCATTTTCTACACCTAATCTTTGTAGCATGGTGAGGTAGAGATTCCCTAGAGGGATGTCTTCGTGCTTTGCTGCAATTTGGTAAGGTTCTTTGCCTCCGCGCCAGGCACCAGCGAAAGCGTTGTCTCCTGCATAATTCAGATATTGCCCATGCTTGAAGCCCATCGATTTTCCCCCAGCCAAGATTAATGGATAGTTGCGTGAAAGATGGAAGGCGCTGGACGCGGATCCGAAAAGAAGCAGCGTGTTATCGAGCATGCTCCCTTCACCGGCGGGCTCTGGAGTCGACTGAAGCCTGCCAGCAAAGCGACCGAATTCTTCGCTGATGAAGCGGCAGAAGGTACCAAAGTTCTTCCACCCACCCGGTTTTTTGACTTGGTGCGAGAGTACGTGCGTTTTCTCAAGCCCGATGGCCCGCGCGAGGTAGTCGCTGATGCTTTTACTGGCCTCCGTGGCCAGCATGAAAGTCGCCACTCGCGTCGAATCGGTTTTGAAAGCGAGGAAGATCAGCTCGAACATCGTTTGCACATACTCTCGCGGATCCTCCGGAGAGATATCAACATTCAGGTGATCGACATCCTCAGTTGGAAGTGGAAGGTTCATCCATCGCGCTGACTTTGCGACTTTGATCTCGGTCTCTCGCACAGAGCTAAGAAATTCCTCGAAAGTCTCCTGGTCTTGTTTCGATAGCTCTCTTCGCAAAGAACGCGCATCTTCCATAAGATGATCCAGCGCGCTTTGGCTGAGGGACAGACGCCGTGCGGCATCGACGTCCTTTTTCTCAAACAGCATGTCAAAAACCCGTTTCGGCTTGTTTTCTGCCGGGATCGGGCGGCCTTCATGATTATACGATATCGTACTGGGCTTCTTCTGATCTCCTATCCCCCCGTCGGTCGACAAGATGAGAGACGAGTAGCGGGTCTGATCTTTAACATGTGCGGCAAAAACCTGGTCGAGTGAAATCGAATTCTTGGACTTGCTGCCCTCTCGAATCACACCGCCTGTAAGGAACTGGCCGGAATTATTATGGCCATGAGTGTTGCGTCTCGTGGGGTGCGACATGCCAGAGATTATTGTCAAGTCGTCACGCAGCGGTTCCAGTGGATCAAGGCATTTGGTAAATGTGAAATCACTTCCAGCACCGTGCGGAAACCACGACCAATCCTGGTAGGCCGGGTCTTCTTTGAGCGGCATTGGCACGCCGTTGGGCTGATAGAAACAGGCGAGCCGTTTAGGGGTGGCGGGCTGCTCAGCGGCACCAGCAATTCCAGAAAACGTCTCGAAAGCCGGTAAGGCAAGGGAGAACCCTCCGATTCCACGAAGGAAGTTCCGACGGTCAAGTTTGGATTGTCTGGTATTCATGTTTGATCCTATTTTGAGATTGTATTATATGCCGAGCAAGCGACAAATCGCTAGGTGATTCTTGTTATACTTCGGAAATTGTGCCGGTGTTGTCAGCGAAGGTTTCAGTTTCTACACCCAATCTTTGAAGCATAGTGACGTAGAGGTTCGACAGGGGCAGGTCTTCTTCTGTTGCCTTTTTCTTCCACGGCTCCGGGTCTCCCTCAGCCCAGCCCCCACGGTAGGTATCGTCTCCGGCATAATTCAAATATTGCCCATGCTTGAAGCCCATCGATTTGCCCCCAGCCAATATCAATGGATAGTTACGGGAAAGATGAAAGGCACTGGAAGCAGATCCGAAAAGAAGCAACGTGTTATCGAGCATGTTTCCATCACCCACGGGCTCTGGAGTCGATTTAAGCTTGCCGGCAAAGCGACCGAGTTCCTCGCTGATGAATTGGCAGAAGGTACCAAAATTCTCCCAGCCGCCCGGTTTTTTGACCTCGTGCGAGAGTCTATGCGTTTTCGGAAGTCCGACCGCCCTCGCGAGATAGTCGCTGACCCCTCTGCTGACCTCTTTGCCGAGCTGATAGGTTGCGACTCGCGTAGAATCGGTTTTGAAAGCGAGGTAGATCAATTCGAACATCGTTTGCACATACTTTCGAGGATCCTCCGGAGTGATATCAAGATTCAACTGATCAACGTCGTCTGTTGGAAGCGGAAGGTTCGCCCACCGCGCTAACTTTGTGACGTTGATCTCGGTGTCACGCACGGAATCCAGAAATGCCTGGAAAGTCTGTTGATCCCGTTTCGAGAGCTCCTTTCGTAAAGAACTCGCATCCTCCATCAGATGATCGAGCGCGCTTTGGGTGAGAGTCAGTCGCCGTGCCGCATTACCGTCCTTTTTCACAAACAGCATGTCGAAGATATTTTTCGGATTGTTTTCTGCCGGAATCGGGCGGCCGTCGGCAGAAAAGGACATAGTATGGGCATTTTTGCTCGTTCCCGTGCCTCCGTCGGTCGACATGACCAGGGACGAGAGGCGGGTCTGCTCTCCGACATGGGCCGCATACACTTGGTCGAGTGAAATCGAATGCTTGTAATCACCTCTCCCTCCATTCCGAATTCCGGTGAGGAACTGCCCGGCGCTGTTATGCCCATGGGAATTACGGGCCACCGCGTGCGACATGCCGGAGATGACCGTCAAGTCGTCCCGCAGCGGTTCGAGCGGATCAAGGCATTTGGTAAAGGTGAAATCCTTTCCCTGGCCATGAGGAAACCACGACCAATCCTGGTAGACTGGGTCCTCTTTGAGCGGCATCGGCACTCCGTTGGGCAGGTAGAAACAGGCGAGCCGCTTAGGGGTGGCGGGCTGCTCAGCGGCACCGGCGATTCCGGAAAACGTCTCGAAAGCCGGTAAGGCAAGGGCGAATCCGGCGGTTCCGCGAAGAAAGTTTCGACGGTCTAGCGTGGATTGTCTGGTATTCATGTTTAACTCCGAACTTATACAGGTTTGTTTTGAAAGACGAACAAGCGGCAAATTGACGAAACTTTCATAGTGGTGTTATCAGTAGCTATTGCGACTGAAAAATGTCACTGGTCACAATCAACTTAACCAGGGTCGCAAGTCCATCCCCTTCTTTTCTGAATTCGGAAGTCAGTCTATCGATGCTCGCGTGATCGGCGAAGGTCAGCGGCCTCCCGAGAGCGAAGGTTGTTAATTTGTGAACCATCGCCTGAGCGAATTGGTCTTGCCGGTTGGTGAGCAGATAGCGTTTTAACCCGTCCACGCCGTCAAGTTCTTGCTGGTTGTACAGAAGGCTCGACGCATCGACGTCTTTTCCTTCGATCTGGGTGCGCCAGCTTCCAACGGCATCGAAGCTCTCGAAAGCAATCCCCCACGGGTCGATCTTTACGTGACACGACATGCAGGCCGGCTTGTTACGATGGTCCTCCATGCGTTCTTTGAGGGTCATCTTTAGTATCTCTGGATCGGCCAGATCAATCTCGGGAACGGCCGCTGGTGGTGGTGGCGGTGGATCGTTCAAAATGCTTTCTAGCATCCAAATGCCACGCTTTAGCGGGTTCGAGTCCTTCCCATCAGAATTCATTGCCAGCAATCCCGCCTGAGTCAGCAACCCACCGCGATTGTCCTCCGGTTTCAGCGACACTTTCTGGAAGTGATTTCCGTTGACATCGCTGAACCCGTAGTGCTCGGCGAGCCGCCCGTTGACCAGTGCGTAATCGGCGTGAATGAAATCCATCACGCTGCGATCATTCTGCAGCACTTCCTCGAATAGAGCGATTGGCTCTTGTTGCATCGCCTGCTTCAAGGTGCTGTCGAACTGCGGATAAGTTGACCTGTCGACAGCCAGATAATCGAGCAACTCCATGCCCAGCCATTGCCGCACGAAGTGTTTCGAAAATCGCTCATTCCGCGGGTCGGCAAGCATACGTTTCGTTTGACGGGCCAGTTCATCCGCTTCGCCGAGCCGCCCCTGTGCCGCGACATCGAGCAGTTCGTCATCCGGCGTGCTGCACCAAAGGAACATGGAAAGACGAGTGGCCAGTTCGAAATCGTCGAGCGTGCGTTCGGCTTCCGCCTCCGACGGATCGGTCTGAACCAGGTACAGAAATCGCGGAGAAGACAATACCGTGGCCAACACTTCAATCACGGCTTGTTGGAAATCTTCGCAAACGGGGCGAATGCGAGCATAATACTCCATCTTCAGATCGACTTCCGCGTCGGTGACGCTACGTCGCCAGGCCCGTGTCATAAAACGCGACACGATTTCCCGTGCATAGACGTCTTCGTCCTCACTGTTTTCGCTGTCGATGAAAATCCCCGTATGCGAGGCGGGCGGCCATTGCTCGTAGACAGGAGTCGACACCTCAATATAATCGAACTGTATGTCAGCTGATTGTGAATGCGACGTGTTGTGCAGCCGAATGTATTCGGAGGGATTTGTTAGCTTTGGGGCGCCCAATTCCACTGTCTTACGCACCGGATTGCGCGGGTAGATCTCACTCAGTGGGATATCCCATTGATAGAATCGTGGTTTCCCAGGAGACGCATCGATTACGAGGTCATGGTCACTGATTTTCACAGAAGCCTTTGAGTTGTTGTTCCCCTGCCAACCGAATTCCAGGGCGACACTGGGAACAAGATGGTCTTCGGTGGAAACTTTCGATGCGCGGATGCGGACACGAAGCGTTCCTTCGTCTGGCAACCGATTTCCAAGGTCGACGACAAGCTGCTGCCCAGCCGGAAGCACCGCAATGTACTCGTTTGGAGCAGGCACTTCGGGACGAGTCATCGTGGGCGACCACGCGTTGACCGCCCGGCGGAAAGTCCAGGAGGCCGGCACCGTTTGGCCAGTTTCGGTGTTCTTGTAATGAGCACCTCGGCCACCACGACTATCTCTGCGATCACGACCACCTCCCTGCCTGCCTTGCGTCTGTGGTTCTCGATCCTGTTCGTTCGTCCTTTCGAGCTGACGAAATTTTTGAGCCGACGCCCGTTCCGCCGAAATGCCCCAATACAACACTTCGGGACGCTCTCCACGCACCGTGGCTTGATTCAGTGCGTTGCGATTCAGTTCGAGGTAATCACCGTACTGCTTTGCTGACATCTGCAACATTTCGGAACTGTTCTTGAAACCGTCTTCCGACACGGGATCGGGTAGCAGGTCTTTCGCAAAGTTCAACTCAAGCCCAAGTAAGTCCTGTAACGCGTAGTTGTACTCGTAACGCGTCATGCGCCGAAACGACGAATGCCCTTGCTCGGCACGACGCACCTGTGAAGCGATCTGAATCTCAGAGGAAAGCCACGAGATAAACCTGCTGCGATTGTCGTCGGCCAGTTTGGGACCATCTTCGGGCGGCATCTCGCCGTTGGTCACCGCAGCAGAGACCTTCAGCCACCAATCAACATCGTCTCCGTAGAGAAGATCGGGATCAAGCTTGTCGACTCGAAAATCACCTTCCGCAGTCTCGGATCCATGACAGTCGTAGCAGGCCTTCTTTAGCATCGGCTCGATCTCTGCACGAAACGCCTTTAGATTCGCCTGCGGTGTCTCATCCGTTTTTGCACGCGGAATTGTTTTTCGATAACTTGAGCGAAGCGTTCCTGCGGCCTTCACCTCTTCGAGTGTCTGTATTTTCGACTCTGTAATCTCTTGGGCTGTCGCAACGCTCAGCATTTGCACGCCGGCTACACAGCTCCCGAGCAAGATCACGACGGTCGTTAATTGGAAGTTCATCGGATTGAAGTCCTTATGCCTCGCCCAGGCGATGCGATTAGTTTTGTAAACGATCTAGTATCAGTCTGATAAGTTCCCATGTATATCACCGTGGGTGGATAGTAAATGGCTTGCGTAACTTGAGAATGGAGTCCTTGTTCGCTTCCCACTCTGAATTCGCTTCGGCGTGCCAAATGCGGACTCGTTTGATTTCGTGCCAAGTTGTCCCCAGTGTCAACGAGACCAGGTTCTTGGGCATGCGGATCTGATCTGCCTTTGCGTAGGCAACATGATCGCCCATGCGGAACAAGGCCTCATTGTCTACGATTTCTAGGGTTGCCGTGTACCAGGTTTTAGGCACGGAGTTAATCGGCTGATGATCCAACAGTAGGCCTCGGCTTCCAGTTGTCTCATCAGGCTTGCCTACGTGCTCGAGCACGAAACCCGTTTTCGTGTAGCGGCCCTTGGGATTTACCCACGCCGAGACGATATGCCCCTTGAGTTGGGGACGTTGATCCGTGGCGATTCGCAAAAACTGGTCGTGCCACGACTCCGTCATCTCTCCGTAACGAAACGTGACTTCGACGATTAAGTTCTTGGCGTTAACACCCTGATAAGCGGCAACGGGCGGGTGCCCCATTCCCTCCTTACACGTTGAACGCCAAATGTTTGATTTCGGCGCCGCCCTTTCCCATGATCCTAATGCTGTTTTCAGCCCGATGCCATCATTGAGATTGATAATCGTCTTGCCGCCGCGGTCTTTGGAACCGTCATCGTCCAATATCAGCTTTCCACGTTTCGCTAGCGAGGTCAGCAGTGGCAGATCATCGGCTATTGCCTGAACGGCGCAACCAAAAATGATGATCGCGGCGACACCAACCAAACGAGCGCTGGGGATATGTTTCATCATCATTCAAATTCCTGTTTTTCTCTTCTTCTGCGGCGGAACGCGACCATAGGTTGGTTCGTAGATCGGGATGCCCATCTCCTTCATCTACTTATTATAGCGGATGGGCAACGCCAGCTAATTCTTTGTTCGGAAGAGAAACGTATCGGATGTGAGCAGTGATGTGAGTAGCGCTTTCATGCTGCCGCCACTGTCTTTATAGGCACAATACGCTTCCTGAAGGAGGGGCGCGTCGTTGAGGGTTTCGTTTCGGCCCATCCAGAAACGGAAGGCGTGGCGGACAAACACCTGTTCGGTGCGTTCACTTTCTGCGAGCTTCTGAATCATATCGATGGCGTTGTCTACGGGGCCGTCGAGAGTGGGATCCCCGGAATTTATGATTTCGCCAGTCGTATCGACCGGTTTATCCAATTCGCTCGTTCGGAACAATCCAGCGTGGTTGTACATTTCGAACGGCAGACCCAGGGGATCCATTTTCTGGTGGCAGGTCCAACAATAGTTTTCCTTTGTGACCCGCATCCGTTCACGCAGGGTGTTGTGTGGCTCGTCTGGAAGCATGGCATCCACGGTGACCGGTACATCGGGAACACCGCCGCCCAACAATCGCTCCCGAATCCATCGGCCGCGCAGAATGGCGTGATTGTCCATGGCGTCAGAGTGTGAAACGAGCCAGCTAGGGTGGGTTAGAATGCCCAGGCGTTGGCCTTCAGACGCAGTGCCCAGCACACGTTCTGGTTTCATAGAACCATTACTGAAACTGCCATGGCTGCCGAAACTACGACGGCTCACACGGGCATAGATTTCTGGGCCTGAAAATTTTGCTTCAGCGATACTTGAATTGTCACTCGATCTTTGCCTCTTAGCAGCGGCAACTCTTTTTTTCTCCGCTGCCAGAGTCTTCTCTGCTCGCTCTAACTCTCTCTGGGTTTCCTTTTCTTGGGGGTTAGCTTTTAATTGAGAATCTAGGTCATCTACCTTTTGCTCTAGCTCTGCAATTTTGGCTTCTTCCTTCTTTGCTTGTGCTTCGGCAGCTTTCTTTGCCTTTATGGCCAAAGCTTGTCTTTCTGCTTTGTTGAGTTTAGAACCAAAATAAACGTTGTCTGTCGGATAGGCTACGACCTTGTCGGTGGTCAGTAATTGCTTCAACACATCTTTGTCTTCCTGCAGAATGAGTTCAACCAGGCGATCAGTGCTCGCAGTCGCGTCAAACATGGCGCGATAGTGGTGCTGGACGAATCTTGTGTTTATACCCGTTTCGGTTAGCGAGTTGGTGTCTTTACAGATATAACCTCCCAGGTCGTAGTCGAAGTAGTCTCGAAAGAAACGTAAAATGCGTGGTTTTCGTATGCTATCGTCTGCCAGCATGCGTTCGACTTCGCGTCTCACATCCTCCCGGGTACGCATCCGTCCTTCGATGATTGCCTTCCGCAGTTCTTCGTCAGGCTTGACATATCGCAATGCGTGATTCACGGCCAGGCCGAGTTCCCAATCCTGAAGCATGACACGGCCATGACGATCTGGCTTACCGTTCTCGACAAGTTCTGGCCGGAAGAGCGCGTCGCGGTCGAGGAAAATAGAAGAAAGCCCAAGAACGACTCCGTCTTCCTTGCCGAGTTTTTCGATAGATTGTCTGACGATCGTAATGTATTCGTCTGATTCCTCTTTGCTTGCTGGCCGGAAGGTCAGTGCTTCAAAAAGATAGTCCACCGCAGCACACAAACGTTCGTCAGTAACACCTTCTTCCTTCATCAAATCATAGACCGGCGTCAACGGACGCGCAATTTCCGTGCTATAGGTGATAGCCGTAGGCAGTCCGCGGAGATCTCCCCGGGGTTTGACACGGTCGTAAGTCGCCGGATCATCGGTAATCTGTTCCGGCATGCCAACAAGGCTCAGCGGTCCATCCACCATATATTTGATAATGTCCTCCGCCTTACCCAAAATCTGCGTCGCCTCAGAACTGTTAACTGTGTAGAACTCGGGGTAATTTTCTAAGCCATGCTTGCGGTCCGAGGAAAGGACGGCGGGCACGCTCTTGACTGCGGTGGCATAGGCAACGGTTCCACCCACCCATTTAGTGATCCGATCTGTGCCAAAGTACAGTTTGAGTTCGCCGCCATGATTAGTAGGAACAACATCGCCGTGCGTGCGCAAGCCTGGCTTCTCAGGATCAAATTCGGGCTCTTTGTTGATCAGTTCGTTGAGCCGCGTGATGTGCTCTTGTGGTGTCACACGCCAGATTCTTGCCGGCGAAGAGGTTGGCGCGAGTTTGATTCCCTCAGGGAGAGGCCCAAAGAGTAAGTCGTGGTCAAGGTAGTTGCCTTTGTTAGGATCGCGGTGGGCGTTGAAGCCGCCCTTGTCTTCCATTTCTTGGCTTAGCTGGTGAACGATCCAGTCTGAAAATTGAAGCCGCTGAACAACCTCAACCTCACTGACGTCTTTAGGTGGCATTTCTCCTAATGCAACCTGAGCCCAAACGGATTTCCAGACAGCCGCATTGACTTCGTCGACCGGTCCCAGGTCTTCAAGGGATAGAGAGCCCTCGGGATCTGATCCGCCGTGACAGTCAATACAATGCGTGTTGAGAAATTTGTGGGCAAAGCCCTTGAAGTCTCGGTCGACGGTTTGTCCGGGAGTGTAAGTCTGGGCTTGTACAACCGAGAACAAACCGACGCAAAGCGTCAGAACGAGAATAAGTTGGGCCTTACTCATGTCAGCACCTCTTTGAGCGGACCAGTACCGGAGTCGAACTTCCTTGCCATCTTTTCATTCATGTTGAACCGGTCGACATTCTTTCCGGCAGCCCGCAGCAGAGCGGTGTAAAGCGAGTTGATCGGACGCTTCCCGTCTAGCTGCGTGAAGCAGCCTGTCTTGAAGGCACCGTCTAAATTGCCCAATAGCATGACCGGCCAATTGGCCCCGTTTGTGTGCTGTTTGTCAGCGTTGTTGCTGGTGTAAACGATCAGAGTATGGTCCATCATCGTACCACTGCCTTCAGGTACGCTTTCAAGCGATTCCATAATTCGCACCAACATGCGGCTGTTGTACTGACGAATCTTGATCCAGATTGGATTATCCGGCTGACCCATATGCCCAAGGTCGTGCCCTTGTTTCTCGACGCCTAGTCCCTTCCATGAACCAAATATCTCACCACGACCTGACGCGATGGTCAGCGTATTAGTGATTCCTGACGTGAGTGCCGAGATGCCGAGTTCCAGGTTTACGTCGTGCCAGTCCGTTTCGAACTCCGGATGGGTATATCGTTCGTCCACCTTAGGCGCAAACTTGCGCAAGTGATCGGCAACCGTATTGAGACGATCGCGAAGACCATTGACATCTTTGAATCCCTGAACATATTGACCGTAACGCTGGTGATCTAGCTTTGAAAGCGATTTGCCTTCTGCAGCGGCCAACTGTTCGACCTGGTCGAGAAGATTCGAGCGTGCTTCGAATTGCAGTCGAATATCGCCAGAGGAGATGCCACCATACAACATCTGATAAAGATGGTTGGGATTCGAATGCATGAAGATCGGCTGACCTGCACCACTGGCAGAAAGCGTCGCAATCGTGGGCTTAGACTTCATGTTCCCCAGAGAGTCCATGCCGATGCAAAGGTGAGGCAGCAGCGTCTGGGGCAGGATCTTACTTAGCTCATAATCGATCGTCGGCGCACTGGGTGGCACACCATCACTGCCACGATACCCACCGAGCGCACCGAAGAAGGCGCTGTGTGAGGGGCTAGTGTGCATGCCGTGAAGGCCGTTGATGATGTGCAGACGCTCCTTGTAAGGTTCCAGGGCGCTGATCGGTTCGGGTAGTTTGGCTTTCGCAAGTGAGCCGCTCTGTTTCATGCCTTCCGGAATACAGGTTTGAGGGTCAAAGCCCTGGTTCTGCATAAAGAAGATGATTCGCTTTGGCGTTGATTGGCCTGTGGAAGACGCTAGAAGGCGTTGGGGATTAAGCGAAAGACCGAATGCAGCACCGGCACCAGCAGCTACTCCTTGCAGCATTTTTCTACGGTTAAGCATGATCGATCTTTCAGCAAGATTTACGGTCAATTGTCCAATTGCCTTTTATCCCTTATTCATCGCAACAGCACCAAATTCGGAAAGTAATTCTCAACAATTTGCGATTTTCCTTGAATTACCCTCAGTAGAAGGGTTTTTCCTTGGTTTTTCAGGAAAAATATTGATTCAAGCGTTGAGATCTCGACCGGTAGATTTGATTATTTGCGGCGAGGCATCGCTTTATCGACAAATGCGGCATGACAACTATTCACATCAATGTCCTGTTCAAAAGCCTCGATCTGCGATATTAGTTTTTTCATGTTACTTTTTCACCGAAATCTTCTTAGGCTATGCAAGCAGGAATTCTTTATCCGACCAATCCGCTTTGTGATCGAAAATTGTGCCGTAGTGTTGGTAGTTGCTGTACGACACGGCCTCTGCCCGACAATTAGAAAAATGTTTGTCGTATACATTACGCATCAGCTGCGTAGCGGGGATGTATTCCGGATTGCCGGACTAGTTGTTTATCTCAAGCGGATTCAAACACTGAACAAGCAATTACTAATACAAGAAATGAATCCGACCACTTAGTTGTTCCAAAAATACCGTCAATACTTATCGGCTTCAAGAATCCAAACGTCGCCGAAAAGGCAAGTAACCTTCACCTTCTGTGAAGAGATAGCAACAAATAACCGATAATACTACTATCAATCTAACCCATCATCGCTACATTTTCGACCGCCCAGCGTTACTTTATTCAACCGCTATCTACACAAGTATCGCCACTGAAGTTGAATAAACGAGAGAATTGATGTCAGAATGGCTTGACGAGATAGCAATAGAAAACAGTCTTCCCCACCACTACACTTTTCGGCGTCCTTACACTACGTTTTTCAGTTTCTGTCTACTTCGGGAACTATGAGAAGGAGTACTTTAAGGATTCTTTGTAGTTGGAATTACCCCAAGGAGCATCTCAACCTACCCATGCGGTGAACGCTGTATTGGACACGCAATTTCGCGTCAAAATCGCCGTGTTATACCCACTGCTTCCACCGATGTTGCGCCATAAATGAGCGGTGAAATTCGTCTAGCTCCCATCCAGAAAACATCTCGTATTTCTGAAGCGAATTCCTAACGTAGTCCACACACTGAGGAAGGCAATAGTGAGTTGATTGATCTTTGGTGATCATTATTCAGATGGACCACAACCAATTCGCGTTCCCTTCGTCCTGTTAATTCTTACTCTCTTTGCCGTGCGGAATCTGGTATACTTGAACCTAACTAATACTGAAGTGACAGATGATTCCATTGGTCATGATCCTTGGTGAGTGGTCGATAATTGTTTATGAGGAATTCTATTTTGAGCACATCATTTCATATACGGTAACCCAATCCCTTGAGAACTCCAATTTCGACTGAGGCAGAATAATCTACAGTTGTTACCCGCAGCCGTTAAGAGGGGCTTACCCTTATCACTTTCCCATCTTTACATCATTGTTGGCTCCATAATCCCTGACAGTCCCAATGCTTGTGATGGCGTTCCCTTGAGACAGCTTCCCCAGAACAACAGGATGGGTTGTACCATTGTCGATGGTGATCCCAGAGGCTTTGTAAGTCTTCGGTGAGTATTTAGAAAAGTGTTTTTCATATCCAGCAGGAACATCTGGATAGTCGACGCTGAGAAAGTCAAACCGCATCGGGTATCCAACGATGATTGGACGTGGCGTTTCGGGCTTGGAATTGCCCGCTTGGGTGAGTGTGATCGAGTGGCCTTGTCCTTTGATCGCAGCAAGGGGATGGTCTCCTAGAGAGTGCGGAGCAGGGAGAACTTTGAGATCAATTTTCTGATTGGAATGAGAGTCGGAGTGGATATAGAGCAGCGGCCCATAGGCAGCGTTCCCGCTTGAATTAGAGATCACACCTCTGCTTGGCAGAGAGTAGCCCTGGACAACGCAGTCCAGCACCTGGCAGTTCGAGACTATTGCACTCTTTGCCATGTAGAGTTTTATTCCACCACGGGATTTCTTTACCACGCAGTTATCCACAATCATGTGGCCGGCACCTTTGTAGGCTCTAATGCCATCCTCTGTGCAATTGATCATGTGGTCTCGTGGGATGGGCAACCCTCTGACATCTTCAGGCCACTGAAGCTGGTAATTGAATTTTTTGGCCAAATCACCGGCGTCCGTTTCGTTATAGCAATCGTTACTGGGACGCAGTGTTCCCTCAACGACTGTGTTTCGCACGGTTGTGCGATCTCCGCCCTGTACATAAATCGCATGCCCAAAGGCTTCCATCTTGATGTTACAGCTATCGATGATAGCCCGATTTCCAGTGATTTGAATGCCGCAATGCTTTCTGAGTTTGACAACACTCCCGGCTCCGATGCCATACATGTTTCCGTATCCGTAAGGAAAAGATCCCCTCACGGTCATCTTCATGCCGATAACCTTATTGTCATCACCAGGGATTTTCATCTCATTCATACTCCCAAATTTATTTTTCTGGTTGTATGCGCCGAAGTCTGTAATCTCGATTTTTCCATCTGGATAGGTGCCCTCTAAAGTTCCACCGCGGAGCGTAATGTGGTTACCGGTTAGATTGAAGAGCGTACTTCCTGACACAATCTCCATGGGAACTTTGATATAGACGCCTGTCAGATCAATGTCATTGTTGGAACCTGAAAGCCGGAATCCTCTGCGATCTGAGACCTGATATTCTCCGGGTTCAACGATTATCTGTTGGTTGCTCTTGGTCACCGCACTGCGAAGTTCTTCTAAAGAAGAAACTCTGACAGTTGGACGAGTCTGAGCCGTTTCGTCTGGCTCTAGGGCATATACTTTGAAATTCGTATAGATGTGGTGAGTACCTACCATGCGAAATCCGAAATAGCCCTCGCTGTACACCGGGAAACGATTGAGATCGTAAGAGACATACTGCTCATTCGAATTATTGTTACTGTCACGTCCTTCAAGCTGGATTTGATCACCCTGGCGTATTTGATAAATCAACTTACCATCAACAATGTATTGGATCACATCGTCAAAGGCGACAAGTTGAATTTTCATCACTTTATCTGGCGTGAGATGATAGCCTAATCTTCCGTCCTTGTCATTGAGTGCGATATGCTCGACTGGCTTACCACTGACTTCGCGTGGATACCGTCGCATACGGGTAGTCCATTTTTTAACATCTCCCCCGCCAGTACTTGCATAATAAGCATGCATCTTGTCATACGACTTAAACGCTCCGCTATATCGTATAGAATCAAAAAGTCCTTGGTCTGGATCTTCTGGGTCGGTAGCCATCCAGAAATTATTGATATCGCGAGGTCGTAGGCCTTTGATTGCAGGATCATGCGTTGGGCAAAGTACGTCGTAAGTAATCGTTACGCGTGTCTTGAGTTTCTTCTTAAACCACACTGTGCATCCGCGACCTGGTAACAGGCAATCTAAAGACTTGTTTTTCGTTTCAACATGCGCTGGCTCACCATCCGACTTCGGTTGAACTTGCACTATCCAGTTGTCTAAATTCTCAAAATTGTCCTGAGTCAACAGCGCACCAACTTGAAACAACCCTACGCCATGGCCGAGTACTAGCGGACCTTCGCTGAAATTATCCTGTGACTTGTCAGACCGTGCTTGATCCGTTGAACCTTGTGCAACCACTCTTGAGCAAAGAAGAGAAAGCACTACCAGATAGATCATCAGATTTTTCGTTCTCATTTTTAGAAGTTCCTCATTAGCACGACACTCATTGTGCCTACTGAATGGCAAAAAAAGGTGAATCTATATATTATATAATAAAGATGTTTAGTCCGACTCAACAGTTTCATTGTCAGATATTATGGATTGATTCATGTTGGAATTATCGATTGCTATTGGGCTTGCTATCCAATACTGCAATGTGACACTCCTATATATTCTAAATAATCTAATCGTATTCAAGTGAGAGTTTCTCATCCTTCTTTGGTACATGGCTACTTTGTCTCAACTAGTGTGTTGCCTTACCACTTCTTCTTATCGAGACATAGCCGGATAAATCCAAATGGCATGCCCACTGTCAGAACTCATGATCGCCGTGATCGTATCGCTTGAGGTTACTTCAAACACCTCTATTGCCACTCTTTTTCTATCTGTTGGGTCTTCTTTGTATATCTTTGCGATATATGTTCCGGAGCCGAGAAAAGCCAGTGGTATGTCTAGGCTTCGTCTATCTCTGGAAATCGTTCCAACAAACCAGTTGTCCCCTTTTCTTCTAGCTACGGTCATATAATTTGCGATAGATCCCTGCACTACTTTTGAGTCATCCCAGGTGGTAGGCATCTCTTTCCAAAACTCCAATTCTGGAAAGGACTTGCCAGAATATTTGTCTGCCTGGTCATACCAATGAAGATATTGCAGCGGACTGTAAAAGATGACTCCCAAGGCCAACTGATAAGAACGACTGACTACCCGACTATCTAAATAGCACGGGGTGAAATCTCCAGCCCCAGCAATCATTCTTGCAAAGGAAGTCGTTAAAACGTTTTTCGGAGGATTTCCTCCGGTTGCCCGTTCTTCATTCCCAAGAATTCCTTCTACCGTCAATACATGAGGATAGGTTCGTTCAATACCTGTCAGTCGGAAGTTATCATGAATATCAACGACAAGGTGATATTGTGACGCTGTTCTTATGGACGAAAATAGGAATTCCATATCAGTCTGGTCTTCCCAGTCAACAAATCCAAACTTCACACCACGTATCCCCCACTCCTCATAGGTGCGAAACGTGTTATCCAAGTCATACTTGGACATCGCAATCTTGTTGATATAGCAAATCACTCCTATCCCTCTTGCTTCCGCATAGCGAATCACTTCTTTTATGTCGATGTTGTCTATAGTTGTTACCGGATCAGAGTTTGCGTTCCGTTCAGGTCCGTACCAACCTGCATCGTAATGCACATACTGGTAGTTGTTGGCTGCACAATAGTCGATAATTGACTTCGCTCCGGCTGTGGATAATTTGCTGCGCCAAACCTTTCCTGGCTTGATCCATGATGTGTCGCTCAATGCACAAGGTGGGGAGAGATTTTGAAGGAGGTAATGGTTTTCTACCAGCCTACCAGGCTTGTCAGAAACCATGATAACCCTCCACGGGGTTGATACAGGAGTCGTTGCCGAAACTGTATCGCGTCTAAATCGTGTCACTAGGCGGTTTTCACCATTCCTATTGAGCTTCATTGGTGCGTAATGTTCTAGGCTGCCAGCTTCTGCAATGGCAACAAAGTGTGAACCAGCTTCCACGAGCAATGGTCTCATGGAATTGTTTCCCATGGCTGAAATCTTCACTTTTGAATATTTCGCCTGGGGATAGTCATCCCAATAAACATCGTGATCGTCAGTAAATTGAAACTCGCTGTTTTCAGATAGGATATTAATGTTTGCCAGCATAGTCTGCTCAGGAATTATGTATCTAAAAGCGACACCTTCATTGTATGCCCTGAAAATAAGGTCTAATTGCCTCTTGAGCCCTGTTGTTTCACGCAGATGGATAATTCGTTCGTTATATGCATCGGGATATGTGCTTTTTGAACCGACGACAGGAACCCAACTACCATTCTTTGAGTCTGTGCTTGAACTGTCTATCTGAAAGTTTTCACTGAAATCATCTCCGTCAAGCGTGATGGAGAGACGAGAGTCAGTAAGGATGGTCGTGCCTTGATATGAAACTGTATAAGTTGGTATCCCCTTTGACAAAGAGAATCCGATAACGTGGTTTTCAGAGGGCGATGAAATAGTGTAATCAGAAGACTGCGCAGTCTGTGTCATACAAACACACAATAAAAGGATCGTCGCAATCGATAAAATGGTGGTCTTTTCAATATATTTCATAGGTTTAGTTCGTATAAATTTTCATGTGTTAAGATTGGGCACTTGTCAAAAATAGAGGCTCAGCTCTTCTCGGGAAAATTCTCTTCAATTCAAGAATTGATCGGTCTATTCCCTAATAGATGAGCTGGTTGTCTTGGCATTCTCTATTAGGCCAGCAGGCTGATTGGCGTACATGAGCGTGCTCCAAGGTAGGGAACTTCCCCCACCGCTTTCAGGCCTTGTTTTGTTGATAGCTTTCTTACACCAGGGCATGTCCAGACCGATGCGGTTGTGGAAGTGGTTGAACGCCTTTTCATACATTCCACGAAGACGACCACGGCTATCGTCTGATATTTTGTGATGCTTGTATCGACCCTGATAACTTTCGTAATACTCAAATGGAACGTCCTCTCCTAGATTGTAACGGGCGGTGTACTCAAACCCCTTGGCCAACCTGTTGCTGTATGCCCCATAAAGATCATCTCCCTGCTTCCAGGCAATCTCAGCCGAATTCACCAAGTATTCTAGACCCATTTGTGTGTGAGCTTGATCGCGTCCACTTTCCTGACACTGACCCAATTGATTGAAATAATGATTGACTGCACCGTTGCCTTCTCCCTCTAGAAAATAGTCAACCGCTTTCTGATACATGGCTGAATCATCAAGGTGTATCCCCATGGCCATCATGGTTTGAATCATGGAGGCGTCCCAATTTCCATTTGCGGATGGATAGAAATCTTTGATCACAGGGTAGAAAACCTGCCGTAGCATCTTGCGAAATTTCTCCTGTTCGCTCTCAGGCCATTTGTTCCATGTATGCTTCAGTAGTTCGGCCGCATTACAAAACTTGATCCCTCCCATCCCTACCAGCAATTTAGCATCATGGTTGCCGATCGATTCTAGTTTTTCAGACCAGACGTTGAGAATCTCCGCGGCCTTTTCAGCATGGGCCTCGTCACGTGTAATAACCCAAATTAAAGCGTGGGTATATGCGGCCGTTCCATCACGCAGAAAATTCGTGCCGCCAATATCAGGCCTGTTGTAAGCCCCTCGCTCAACATCTGCAACGGGACGGGGTTTCCAAGAGAGTTCAGCGTACGATGAATCACGCAGTTTACCCCAGGCCTCTTGCCAGGGTTGCTCCTTGGCTTTCAGTTGGGTTCTTATGAATTCGATCTCAGCTGCGTTGTGAGATATCCCAGGATGAACGAAATCATCGCCCAAGGTATTGTCGAGCATCGCTACTACACAGATACAGAAAAAAACAATCAATAAGATAATAGATCTCATATCCACGGTCATCCTCTCGTCTCAGCGAGTTGAATAATTCTACAGTTACCTTACAATTCAGATTTTGCTGACAATTATCGCTCAACAAAACCTTCAACGTCATCCAGGATCAGTCTCTCTCGCTCATCTTTACTGCGGGTCTTCAGTTCTACATTGATGAACTCGATGTTGCGTGCATGGCGAATATAGGCTCCCCAGGATGGGAGAACGCCGAAGAAAAACTGTTCTGGATAACGTGCGATATCTTCCGCAACTTCACGGTTTGCATTCTCTGCAGTTCCATGACCGGGAAAAGAAATCTTAATATTCTCAAGGACCACATTCTCAATATAATGT
>NVWB01000070.1 GCA_002733575.1 Blastopirellula sp.
GCGCATTTACAAATTGTTCCTGCCTGGCGCCACCGGCAAGATCATAGCACTGGACGGACACCCCGTCGCAGCGCCACTCCCCTGGCCGACCGCCACCGACCCGCTCATATTGTCGCCCGGCCAGCGGGCTGATTTTGCCATTGAAATGCCGAGAACTGAAGCAGAGGAGATCTCGGTGCTGGCTGACGTGTCTGGGGGACCCAGATGCCTTGCGAGACTGCGCGCCGTCGGCCCCGACGTCAAACGCCACCTGTCCGACTTGAAGTCTCTGCCCCCCAACCGGATCGCAGAACCTGATCTCGCCGCCGCAGAAATAGTTGAATTCGTTTTTGGCTGGTCTCCCTCCGGTGACCTGCCAAACAACGGCCTGTGCGGAACCCTTGGATATACCTTCTGGTCAATAAACAGGACACCCTGGTCTGGCGATGCCTCAGGGGCTGGCCCCCTAGCCACATTAAAACTGGGTGGCAGCTATATACTGCACAGCAATCCAATCACGCACACCTGGATTACCTGAGACAATATGAACCACTCCTGATAAACCGAGGCGATCATACAGATTTCCAAAGATTCCGGCCATCACACCGCCCAGTGCAATGGTTAAAAGCCAGTCATTCGCCGCTCTTTTCACGAACAGCCAATAGATAATCGCAACGGCTGCAACCACAGAAAACCCAGCGAAAACCTTCGTCCAGCCCTCCCCCATTCCAAACAAAGCGCCTTCATTGATCGTGGTTTCAAAGCCGAACTTGATGCCTAAGAAATTCTCAACCAGCCAATGGTCACCACGATAGCCTACCTGATTAAACACGGCCGATTTGGTCCACAAGTCAAGCAAACACCCAAAAACTGCGAGTGGAAAGAAGACAAAGTAGCGGCTCTTAGGGACGACAGGCAAATCAGTGTTGTTCTTGCTCGGTGGCACAGTTGATACAAAATGGTGTAAAAGGAATGGCATTTAAGCGAGCCTTTTTCACTTTAGACCCGCAAGAAGTACAAGCACCATACACCCCAGCTTCAATTCTTTCCAGAGCAGCTTGAATCTCGCCCAGCGTATCTTCCTCGGCTTTCACCATATCGAGCGAGAACTCTTGTTCATACGCATCCGTACCGAGATCGGCCATGTGAATCGGCATGCTTGATAAATCGCCCGAGGCTTCGACCCTGGTTTTATTCAAAGCTCCTTCGGTCAAATGCGTCACATCACCCCGCATCCGATGACGAATTTCTAGTATCTTCTCCTTAAAAGGAAGAGATTCCACTTCAGTTAAGGCATTTTTCTTAGAATCGCGATCACTTTCCATCGATCAACCTGCCAGATAAGGGTTAGACGAGTTACTGTCAGTACACCGCAGCAACTGTAATTGTAGATCTTGTCGAGCCTGCTAGTCAAATCATTTTTTTGGAATTAGTTTGCTTATCGGCTGAAAAGTACGCACCACCAACTCCACAGCCATCACAGCGTTCTACACTTAGGCTGTAGTCCATTTGACTCATTGAAGTCGCCTTGATGCAAAACTTAGTCTCAAATAGACTGTCGTAAGCCCCTTTTTTATCACAACCCTTTATTTCATAAGCAATTAGACGCGTGTCAAATAGCCAAATCGCTTACCAAAAATGTATTTCGCCTAGTTGCGGCAAGACTTACGACATCCAACAAGTATTGGTCGCCTGCCCGCAATGCGGAGAGCTATTAGACGTCCGCTACAATTGGGACAAAGGGGCTCCACCTACCAGTTGGAAAGACATCGAAAAAAATTGGGCCCATCGAGACAACAAACTCAATTTCTCTGGCGTCTGGCGTTTTCGTAGTCTGTTCCCTTTCGCCCCTGATGAAAAGATCGTCACGCTGGGCGAAGGCCAAACTTTGCTCCAACAAGCCAACGAAGTGGCCAAATATGTCGGCATGAATGCAGACAACTTACATCTGCAATACGAAGGCATGAACCCTTCTGGCAGCTTCAAAGACAACGGCATGACCGCCGCGTTCACACATGCCCACATGGTCGGCGCGAAAAGAGCCGCTTGTGCATCGACCGGCAACACTTCGGCCTCGCTGGCCATGTATTGCAGTGTGACCCAGTTGATGAAAGCCGTGATCTTTATCGGCACCGGAAAAATATCTTACGGCAAGCTTTCGCAAGCATTAGACTACGGTGCCTTAACGCTACAAATTTCTGGAGACTTCGACGATGCCATGGTACGCGTGAAAGAAGTCACCAGAGACATGGACATTTACTTAGTCAACAGCGTCAACCCGTTTCGTCTCGAAGGCCAAAAGTCAATCATGTTTCGCGTGCTGGAAGCCCTACGCTGGGAAGTTCCAGATTGGATTGTGGTGCCTGGCGGAAACTTGGGCAACTCGAGCGCATTCGGCAAAGCATTTTATGAACTCAAACAACTCGGGCTAATCGACAAAGTGCCTCGCCTGGCAGTCATCAACGCCTCAGGTGCAGACACGCTCGACCAGCTTTACAACCGGCAAGGCGTCCGCTGGAACGACGGCAATCCGCAGCGAGATGTGATCAAGGCGTTCTACGATAAAATGGATGCCGAAGGACTCAAGGCTTCGACCTTGGCCAGTGCCATCGAGATCAACCGCCCTGTCAACTTGATCAAGTGCTTGCGAGCGTTGGACTTCTGCAACGGAGTGGTTCGCCAAGTGACCGATCAAGAAATCATGGACGCCAAAAGCCGCGTCGGTTCTGGCGGAATCGGCTGCGAACCGGCCAGTGCCGCAAGTGTGGCCGGCGCCAAACTTTTACGCGAAGAAGGCGTCATCGCCCCGAGCGACAAAGTGGTCTGCATCTTAACAGGACACTTGCTCAAAGACCCTACTGCCACAGTCGCTTATCACTCGACCGACCAAGACACCTTCAACGAAGTCCTCGGCAGCCGCGGCGTCAGACGAGCCACCTTTGCCAACCGCTCTATCACCGTGAAGAATGAGCTAGATGATATCGTGCAGGCGATTCAACTTTACGGTTAGTGTTGATGCAATCTTCCGACCAGCCTTCCCAATAAGCTCATGAGAGAGCAATGCAAAATTATCTTGGACGCATTGGACAAGGCCATACACTCGATACTGAAAACAGAAAAATAGACAAAACAATATCATTCCACAAGTAAAGAAGTTACCGATGAAACCTCGAAGCCTTGTTATTCTTCCCATGTTTGTCTTGCTATCCTCACTGTGTAACGCCGACTCTCCAGAAAAGGCGAAGCGGCCCCGTGATATAAATGTTCAAGCAAATTCAGCAGGAACAATTTTAAATTATTCAAGTCAAGCTGAGATCATCAATCAGAAAATTGCTTCGTATCACGAAGCACAATATAAAAGCGATCCCAAAGTCTTGCGTGTCATTTACTTTCATGCAAAGAATCAATCGCCATGTAAAAATTACCAGCAACGCTGGGATGGTATCATCAAAGATATAAAAAAGTTTTTCGATGCTGAAATGGCTAGAAATGGATACCCAAGTCAGAAATTTAATATTGAAATCGACCAAGAGAATAATGCCATCCTGCATCTAGTTCAGGGGAAGCTTGAGGAAGCCGATTACGGTTACAGATCGGGGAGTCAAATCCGGAAAGAGATCAAAGAGGCCCTGAGAAAGAAATCGATAGATATTGAAAACGAAACAATTCTCGTTATCTGTGGATTATCCAAAACCAAGGGAGACAAGGTCGATATCGACTCGCCCTTTTACGGTATCGGAGCCAATCAGACTCGTGGCACCTGCTTTGCCATGGACAGTGACTGGCTAGAAATCCCTGGACTTCTAAATAAAGCCAAGCGAGTCCAGGTCAGAGAAGATCATCACCCTGGAGACCATTACAAACAAATGTCGATGTCTCAATTTAACGTGACCTATATCGGAGGAACCATTCATGAGCTAGGGCATGGGCTGTCCTTGCCTCACAACAAGGCCACCAAAACTTCGCAACAAAAATATGGCACCGCGTTAATGGGATCAGGCAATTATACTTACCGCAAAGAGCGGATCACCAAGGGCCAGAAAGGATCTTTTTTGACCCATGCTCATGCGGTGCGTCTGGCAACACATCCATTATTCTCGGGGAGTCGCAGGGATGTCAACGTAAGAGGGAACGCCGAACTTCACGAGATGGTTTTTACGAACCAAGATGGCAAGATTGAAGTCCGAGGAACCGTGGTATCAGATCTTCCAACTGCGGCCGTCGTTGCATATCACGATCCTGATGGAGGCGGTGATTATAACGCCCGCAACTGGACAACGGTTTTGGATGAAAAGGGCCATTTTAATTTAGAAATTGATGGGCCGGTAAAAGGCAAGCATCAAATTCGTATTGTGATCTGCCATCTGAACGGCGCCACAACCCAATACCGCATAGATTATACATGCGATGAATCTGGCGTCCCCATGTTGGATCAGTTGCCAAGTAGTTATAAGCCACGATCTCGTAGATAGTAAACGCAGGGGCCCTGGTTTTTTGTTTTAGACGCCCACCCTACTTCACTCTGGCGATACCACGTGATTCTGCCAGCCGCTAGTAAGTAATCGGTCTGAATGTGTGCGCGGTATATTGAATGAAGGATGAACCATGTGTTTATTACTGGCTTGCAACTTAATGAGTGTACTCGAATTATTATTGGCAGAAATAAACGCTAGTAAGCTGGTTGTTTCATGCAGATCTATATATTCATCCAGTTTTGCTTTGTAATGAGTTATCGAATTATCTTCTAGTTCAGTAAGTGAATAGAACCACTGACTTGTCATCATCAATCCATAATACTCTCTGTGATAAAAAACTTTGACTTCTGATTTAGTTTTAACAATCACTTCGCCTTGATATTGGCCGCTCGGAACACTCACTTTTATTGAACTACTGCCTTGGTTAAATAAATCAATAACGATTTCGTTTGCTTGAATATCAATCTTGTTGAGCGTTAAACCCAAATAGTCATTGATATCAAGAGGATTTGATTCAAAAGATGTTTCTTCGGTTAGCTTTTCTAAAGCGGACGTGATTTCATGAGACTCTTCCAAAGCCGGTGCGGTTTCGCTGGGGATTTGCAACGCAGGCAGAGATTTCTCGGCCCTCTCCGAATCCTGACCAGAGCATGAACAAAGACAAAGGCTGAATACAAGTAAAATCCATTTCATTTTGATACACCTAACAGAGATTTATTGTTTTGCCGTGGACTAGTAGAGAAGAGTGGAATTGAATCTACCACAATACCCAGGTGCTTGCCACAGAAATTGGCAAAGAATTCTTGCTATAGTTCTCTATGATTTAGTAATTCCAGAGTGAATGAATAAAAATCCATCCACCCTGGTTATTACATTTCATTAAACCCTTATTTCCAGGGGAAACTTTCTTCGGTTAGTCGTTCGAAAGCTTCGATATATTTGGCGCGGGTTTGGGTGATGATATCTTCTGGTAACAAGGGTGGGGCGCTGTTTTTGTCCCAGTCGGTGGTTTCGAGCCAATCGCGGACAAACTGTTTGTCGTACGATGGAGGGCTGATGCCGACTTGGTATTCCTCTTCTGGCCAAAAACGGGAACTATCAGGCGTCAACACTTCGTCAATTAATAACAGTTCACCATCGACGATGCCCCACTCGAATTTGGTGTCGGCAATGATGATGCCTTTTTCGCGGGCCAGTTCGGCACCACGGCGATAGATGTCGATACTCAGATCACGTAGTTTTTCTGACAGTTCTACCCCAACCTCTTCGCACATACGCTCGAACGAAATGTTCTCGTCGTGCCCTTCTTCTTCTTTGGTCGAAGGGGTGAAGATTGGCGTTTCCAACTTCGAGGCTTGCTGCAAACCTTCGGGCAGTGCCAAACCGCAAACGGTGCCGCTTTGTTGATATTCTTTCCAGCCTGAGCCGACCAAGTAGCCACGGACGACACATTCGATAGGCACAACTTCGGTTTTACGAACGACCATGCTGCGGCCGACCAGGGAATCGGTTTCGGTTCCTGCTGGCAAGTTGGCATCGTTGATATCGGTGCTGATCATGTGATGATTGATGTCTAATTGATCGAACCAAAAACGGCTGATTTGGTTCAGCACGCGGCCTTTGTCTGGAATCGTAGATTCCAACACAACGTCAAACGCACTAATGCGATCCGAAGCGACCAAGAGAATTTTATCTCCCATGTCGTAGATATCACGAACTTTTCCATGTCGAACTGGTAAATCGATGCTCATCTTTGAATCACTTAATAAAGTTAAAAGGGTGGGGTTATGTGAAGTAGTGCATTCGCACAGTGTTTGTTAAAACTCAATTTTTTCCAGGATTTCCCTTGCATGCTTTAGGCAGGCAAGTGACTTCCGTTCCCTGAATAAGGCATAAACTATGCCTGGTCGAATCATTCAAACCAAAAATTCTAGCAAACATGTCCTTTGTTTGACTAGCAGTCGATAAACGAGAACTGGCAAGTCGATGGATAAGAGGTGTCGGATGCTTGTTTCTCTGCTAAAAACAAGGGGTTCTCAGGGCTTCCAACCCTATACATGGCCCCCCTTTAGTGATTACAATTAGGAAATCTAGGGCGGGCAAACAGCATTATTACAGATATTCAGTCTTTAAAAAATTAGAAAAGGGTACCCAACAAGTGGGAGCGTTGCTTTTTCATGTTCCCGGTCCCGAGCATTTGCCTGCTCGAAGCCTTGAGTATGCGCAGATTCTCGGCTACGGTCGCATGCAAACTCGCTGTTCTGCTAGGTTGAATGACGGGCTATTGAAAGTTGAATTTGAATCGACCGATTCAAGTAAGCTTCAGATTCCCTGGCGCATTGATCAAGAGCGAACCTATCTGCTGACGACTTGCTCGCTACCGAGCAGTGAACGTCCTTATTATTTGACTTTAGAAATTGCCAGAGGCACGCTTTCTCGTTTGAAAAATGTGCTTGAAACCTGTCGTGCTTCCAAGATCGAAGTCAGCGATGATGTTCTGCAAGAGCATGCCGAATCGATCCAACATTTTACCATAGCCGCCACCACCGATCATGCTTCACCTGAGTCGAGCGAAAGTGCGTGTAAGAGCCTTGATGCGGCGGTGCGTGCCTTCACCCATTTGGCCGTGATCTACCAAGATGCCTCGTTGAAATTTGTTAAAAAACAAGCACCCAAACGTATCTTCTTGTTTGGTTGTCAGTTGCGAGATCAAGTTCCGAGTGCCGATGCCAGCAACACTTTAAAACAACTTTACAACACCGCGATGATCGCCCCGGTGTGGAAGAACTGCGAAGCAGAAACAGGCCACTATCAATTCGATCACATCGAGCAACAAATTCAGTGGTGTCGCTCGAATGCTATGCGGGTAATTTTTGGACCGATTGCCAACCTTGATACACTGAATGTGCCTGACTGGTTTTATTTGTGGGAGCAAGATTTTACGAACATCCTCAGCTTTCTGCAGAAATATACAGAAGCGATTGTCAATCGTTTCGCCAATCATATCGATCTGTGGTACTGTGCCTCGGGTATCAACACGGCCAATGCACTGGCACTAACCGAACAACAACAGTTGCACATCTTGGTTGCTTCCATTGAACTGCTACGCAGCTACGATCGTAAGTCGCCAGTGCTGGTCAGCTTTGATCAACCTTGGGGTGACTACTTGCGAAATACCACGCGAGATCTGTCTCCAATTCATTTTGCCGAAGAGATCATCCGTGCCAATCTCGGGGTATCTGGAATTGGGCTCGAATTAAATTTTAGTGATTGCGATGGGGCCACATTCCCACGAGACCCCTTTGAGATCACAGAGCTTTTAGACCAATGGGGCAGCTTGGGTCTGCCGTTGTTTATTACTTTGACCGTTCCGAGTTCAAAGCGAAATGATCCCCATGCCGAGATTCAACTACCGGCGGAAGAAGACCTGCTTTTTACCGTAAACCGGCGATTTCAACGGACTTTTACCGAGCAAATCGTGCCGACACTGGCCTCGCATCCGTTGGTTCAAGGGCTGTTTTGGAATCATCTGACCGATGCCGCCGATCATCAATTCCCTAACGGCGGGCTGTTTGACCGCAGTGATAAGCCAAAATCAACTTTGCGGTCTCTTGCAGAAATTCGCTCTCGCTATTTGACGTAGCCACCATTTGTGGTTTCACTATAGATAGTTAAGCCCGCTCCGTTGGGAGTTTGGGTATTAATAAAAAACAATCGGAGTGAAAATTTTATGTGGTCTTCTAGAACAAAAACGTGGCGAACAGCTTCCCAGTTTATTTGCTTAATGGCCGTCATCCCGGCGTGCTTGTGTCATGCTTCGACATCGATGGCCGAGGGACTCTCTGAATTAGGCCCTATTTCAGACATCAAAAAAGTCGAGGGCGAGTATCAGTTTACCGAAGGACCAACGGCCGATTCACAGGGGAATCTCTATTTCACCGATATCCCCGCAAGCCGAATTTACCGGCTAGATACCGAGGGCCATGTTTCTACCTTTGTTGATAGCTCTGGCCATGCAAATGGATTGATGCTCGACAAAAATGGAACTCTGTTTGCTTGCCAAATGGATGGACAACTTGTGACTTATAATGCCGCTGGTAAGCCCATCAAAGAGTTGGTCAAAAAACATCAAGGCAAACGATTCAATGCCCCAAACGATCTGGTGTTAGACAAAGCAGGCGGAATCTATTTCACCGACCCAAGATTCCGGGCACCCAAGCCCTGGCCGCAAGTCAAAGAGGCCGTTTACTATCTTGATGCTCAGGGTAATGTCACGCGATTAGTCGACGACCTTCAGGCTCCTAACGGAGTCATCTTATCGCCCGACGAAAAAACGTTGTACGTGATTCCCTCGATGCAAAAACAAATGATGGCCTACCCGGTTGAGCAGCCAGGCAAACTTGGCAAGGGAAAAGTCCTTTGTGAGTTGCAACAGAAAGACAAAAATGGCAACTCGGGCGGAGATGGTTTGACCATCGACACATTAGGCAATTTGTATATTACATCTGGTCTGGGGATTCAAGTGGTTAGCCCCGCTGGAGAGCATTTGGGTACCATTGCTTTTCCACAGCAGCCAGCAAATGTAACTTTCGGGGGCAAACAACGCACTACCCTCTATGTTACGGCCCGAACTGGGGTATACTCGGTAGAAATGAAAGCTCAGGGACACGTGTTCACTGGGCCTTAATACTTCACTTGAACTATCGAAGTATGTTTTCTATTTTTCTTAAGGGGGAAACCTATTATGTTGAAATGTCTAAAATTGTCGAGTCTTGCATTGGCTGGCTGCTTGTTTTTCGTCGGCTGCGGTGGCGGAGAAGAAGAAGCAACTCCAGATCCAGTCGATGTTACCATTCCAGCTGATGCCGATGCTGATGCTGATGCCGATGCCGATGCTCCTGAAGGTGAATAACTTTCGGAATTCTGATCTCTTTTAGTAGTAACAGAGAATCAACTCACGTAAAAAAAGCCGCATTCCCGTTTGAATGCGGCTTTTTTGCGTTCTAATCGAGGGAATCAAAGACAAAACAGGGCTACAACAGCCTTGATTTCACGAATGATTCAGTGCAAACTGGTAAGATACGCATTGCTGGCAAGATATTATGCTAAAATTTCCTCATTGCCGTCACACCCGTTTGTTCTTATTCAGGAATCCCTCATGCCTCGCTTATTTATTCGCATCGTCTGTTTGTTGGTGCTTTCCATTGTGTCAGTTCCAGCAATTTATGCCCAAGATAAAATCGATCCTAATAAATTTGCGATCACTGATCCTGCTGCGGTTGATACCGACTATCACTATCAAGGTGAATACTATGGCTCGCTGATCAACTCTCAGAACTGCTGCGAAACCACCGGCTTGCAAGTCATCGCACGTGGTGACGGAAAATTTGATGCCGTACTCTATCAAGGCGGACTACCTGGCAACGGTTGGAATGGCGAAACGAAATCAAAATTATCTGGTGCCATTGCAGGGTCAAGTTTAGTCTTGGCCAATGACGATTATCAAATTTCTATCGCAAACAACAAAGCGGCTGTCGCCAATGCTTCCGAGCGAAACATGGGCTCACTGGCGCATGTCAAACGCAAAAGTCGAACCATCGGTGCCCGACCTGTTGCCGGAGCCACCGTGTTGTTTAATGGCACCTCGGTCGAACATTTTGTGGATGGCAAAATCACCGCAGATGGCCTTTTGAAAGTGGAAGCACTCACAGCCGAACCGGTACGTGATTTCCGATTGCATCTAGAATTCCGCTTACCTTACATGCCTTATGCCACAGGACAAAAGCGTGCGAATAGTGGAGTTTATATTCAAGAACGCTACGAAGTTCAGATACTCGATTCGTTTGGTTTAGATGGTAAACTCAACGAAGCCGGTGCTTTATACCAAACCAAAACACCTGATGTTAATATGTGCTTTCCTCCACTGTATTGGCAAACCTACGACATCTACTTCACGGCTGCTAAGTTTGATGACGCAGACAAAAAGACCGCCAACGCCCGCATCACGGTTTACCATAACGGGATCACCGTGCAAGATGATTTTGAAATTCCTAATAAAACAGGTGGCGGCCATCAAGAAGGACCAGGGCCTGGCAAAATTAAATTGCAACACCACAGCAACCCAGTTGTGTTCCGCAATATCTGGATCGTCAACGGAAACGGCAACCCGGCTGTTTGTCGTTAAAAAAATCATGCGTGGCCACCTGCACTCTCTTGTGTGAGTAGGTGGCATTTCGCTAATACCCCTCGGGTGCCACTGGCTCCGCCAGTGTGAACTGCAATTGTCCTGTCTGTGCATTATAAATATTGAATGACTTGATTCTATTCACGTTGTGCAACTACCGAATCTTCCCGGAATACGGATCTTGATTTCAATGAATGTTTGATTTCCAAGGCTCCCCACACTTCAACACTGGCAAAGCCAGTGGCACACGATGTTCAACCATTGTCTCCACTATAAAATCGTTACAAGCCCTACATCTCTCCCCTGGCGTCAATAAGAAATCTGGTTGCCTGGTTCTAGCAAACAGCCAGTTGGAATTGCAACGTATGTTTGAGTAACCCTACTTACTCCAACATATAAGTCCCAAGCAATCTCATGCAATTCAAGCGAACTGCGTTTCCTCAATTTTGTCTCACTTCGCAGGCACGTCTTTATTCCGTTCCCGGCCACTGTCGGGCTATTCTTCTTGCGATAACATGGGCTCTGCTAGGTTTATGGGCAACTGATTCCATCGCACAAACCACGGTGGAGTACCGTGTGCCCTCGGGCGATTCTGATGTGGAAGAGGGTTATGATGAGGAAGAGGTTTCGACTACGGGGTTTCATCTCGATATGGGGAAAGAAGAATGGATTGGTGTACGCTTTAGCAATGTTACTATTCCCGATAACGCAACGATTACCAATGCCTATATTCAATTCCGCGCTTATGACTCACAAAGCAATGATGCCGACTATCGCATCTATGGCTACGACACCGACAATGCGGGCGAGTTTCAACACGATGAAGACGAAGAAGTTTCTGGCAAGTCAAGAACTAGTGCCTCTATTGAATGGCCCAATGTCGAGGCTTGGACCATTGGAAATGACTATCAGACACCTGATATCAAATCGGCCGTTCAAGAGATTGTGGATAGAAGTGGCTGGATTTCAGGCAATGGGTTGGCAATTATTATTCGCTCTCTCAACTCATCGGGAGACCGTAATGCCGTTTCTTACAATAATGATCCCGCAAATGCACCACTGCTGCATATCGAATACACCACCCCACCACCTACGATTTACTACGTGCGAACCGATGGCAACAACAGCAACACCGGGCTTGGTACTAGTACCAGCGAAGCTTGGGCCACGGTGGCAGCTGCGGCACAAAAATCGGAGATTAATCCGGGCGATACCGTCTATGTGATGCCCGGAACTTATGCTGGTAACGGAGTTGTGCCAAATATCGATGGCGAGTCGGGCTCGACAATTAAATTCATTGCCGACCGAGATGGAGCAATCTTTGGCACTGCTGGTGAAGTGTATCTAACAACCTCTGGTTCAAATGGGCTTCTCATAACTGATGACGACTATCTAGAATTTGATGGATTCCATATTTCAGGCGGGAGCGATACGGTCTACTGGAACAGCAGCACAGGTGGTGTTTTAAGAAACTGTTTCATCTATGATGGTTCTGACAACGGAATCGAAATTGTTAATTCATCCACATTAGAGATCATCAACTGTCTTATCTATTATAACTTAGGAGATGGCGTCTCTGTTTTCGATGGCACGGTGCAAATCGTGAATTGTACGATTGCCGAGAACGACGGTGATGGTATTGAGCAGAACGGGGGAACAATGGATATTTCCAACTCGATTTTCTTCCAAAATGCAAGTGGTGGGCTCGATCTCAACGCTGGCACGATGAATCACACTTACAACTGTGTTTCTAGCAATGGATCGAACTTTGAAGGAACTTCTCTATCTACAGGAGAGATCACAACTAACCCACTTTTTACCGATATACAGCAGCTTGATTTCACACTCACTTCGGGTTCCCCTGCGATTGATGTGGGTACCGATGCCACCGGAATTGTGGATGGAGATATTCTAGGCAACCACCGCCCGATTGGTAGCGGCTGGGATATGGGTTGTTACGAATACACACTACTGGGAGATTGGCAACTGGAAACCGGCAGCGGCTCCACCGCGACAGACTCTTCCGGAAACGGCAACGATGGAACTCTTCAAAGCAGTACCGCCTGGGAAGCTGCCCGGTGTGGTCAGTCAATCACATTAAACGGCTCTTCCGACTGGGTCGATTTAGGACAAATTGATATCGGAACCCAAGGCTATACGGTGAGCGCGTGGTTCAAATCTAGATCGAATGCCCAACAAACCATCTTCGCAGCCACCGGTACCAGCAGTACCGATCACCTCATGTTCTTAGAACTTTCCAGTACCGGAACAGTTCAATTTGTCCATCGCTCGCCCATTGCATCCTCTGGCGGGACCACCTTGGCCAGCAGTGAAACATTTGACGATGGCTATTGGCACCATGTAGCAGCTGTAAAAAGCACGACCGACTTGCGGCTTTATATCGATGGCGAATTGATCGACACCATGAGTGATACCACCGATGTTCATTCTTCGGTTGATGTTGTGTTGGGCCGGTATGGAGTTGGGTTAAGCGAACGTTATTTCAGCGGTTCGCTCGACGATGTTCGCCTGTATGGAGCAGCCATGAGTGATAGCGAAATAGCTCAACTGTTTGGGCTAATGGGTCGCTGGCGACTAGACGAAACCACCGGCACCACGGCCATCGATAGTTCAGTGTTTGGGAACTCAGGCACACTAAATGGTGGCTTTACTTTTGACACCAATAGCTATGAGAATGCCAGGGTCGGAGCAGGATTGATCTTTGATGGCACCGATGATCATATCAGAATTCCCAACTCAAGTGAATTGCAAATAACTGATAGCCTAACAATTTCAGCTTGGATTAAAGGGGGATCTTGGGGGTCATCAGATAATGCAAACGCGATACTAAGAAAAGGAGAGGGGAATCCCAATAATTATCAAATTGCAATAATCGATGGACAGGCTGCTCTATCTTTAGACGACACTGATTTCTATGGCTACCGAGGCGACACCGTACTAGACACAGATACTTGGTATCACGTAACAGGCACATGGGATGGCACCAGCGCGATAGTTTATGTCAATGGAGTCATGGACCACGCATCGGCTCACGCACATTCTGCACCTATTGGAACCGACACACGTGATCTCTATCTTGGCGGCCGAAGCGGAACAGACCTGTTTGATGGAATCATTGACGATGTCCGACTCTACAATCGAGCCCTATGTGCCGACGAAATTCTCGAACTCTACAGCTCCGGGAATTTTGGACTGCGGATCACCAAGTGGCTAGAAGTGAGGTAGGTTGTTGATCTTTTCACGGGTGGCAAGGAGAACACGTGTGGCACGGTTGTCGGTTTCGAATAGCCGTAGGGTGCGATCTATTGTTGACTTCGTCAACCCAGTTTGCGAGCAAACTGGGCTACCCGTTTTGGACAGCCACTCATCACCACACAAAAAAAGACCCGACTAGTTGGTGGGTCTTTTCTTAAGTTGTTGTGAAACTTTGTGGTTCAGTATTCGTGGTAGTTCGTTACCACTTCAGGCCAAATTTGGCGCCTTCGCTGCGTTCGGTTCCGGTTCCGCCTTTGAGTTCGCCTTCATGTTTCTTGCCTTGGAGTTCACGATTTTCATCGATGTTGTGATCGTCTTTTTTGCCTTTGCCGGATTTATCGACCGGGGCCTGCATGGTGGCTTTGATCGATAGTCCGATGCGGCGTTTTTCTTTGTCGATGTTGACCACTTTGACATCAACATCTTGGCCTTCGGAAACAACCGATTGAACCCGGGACACTCGGTTGTGACTCACTTCAGAAATGTGAACCAGTCCTTCGATACCAGGGGCGATTTCTACAAAGGCACCGAAGTCCATGATCTTGGTGATCTTGCCTGTGACAATGGCACCTACCGCAAAGTCATCGGCCACTTTGTCGAAAGGATTTTCCATGGTGTCGCGAATCGACAAACCAATCTTGCCAGTTTCCGAATCAAACTTGGTGACTTTCACCTTGACGGCTTGACCTTCTTCCAGGGCATCGCTGGGGTGTTTGACTCGCTCCCAACCGATTTGCGAAACGTGGACCATGCCATCAACGCCGCCGATATCGACAAACGCTCCGAAGTCCATCAGTTTGGTCACAACGCCATCGCGTATTTGGCCAATGGCCACGCTGCCGAGTGTTTCTTTGCGGCTATCTTCTCGTGCTTTTTCTAACACGGCCCTGGCACTTAGTACCAAGTTGCGTCGTTCAGGATTGGCTTCAGTCACCAGGCACTGCATACGCTTGCCAAGGTAGTCTTCCATTTTTTCGACATGATGTTGGGCAATTTGGCTGGCCGGAATAAATCCGCGAACCGGGCCGATGGCACATTCGAGCCCACCTTTGTTCACGCCATCAATGACTACGTCTACTAGGATGCCTTCTTTCAAGTCGCCCCAGTCCACGACTGAAACCGAACTGCCAGGGATCACGACTTCGTACAATCCTTGGGCCGGATTGAAATCGTTGACCACGACTTCCATCTTGGTGCCGACTTCTGGTAGTTCAGTAAAGTTGCGACCAGAAGCAACGCCTTGATTATGGTCAGGCAAGTCAAAGAAGATTTCTTTGCGATGGACTTTGACCACGGTAGCAGGTACGCGGCTGTCTTGTTCGATCCGAGTTCCGGCCAAGGTCGTGGCATCCTCAAGAGGGAGGATGGAATTTAAAGACATGCCACCCAATGCGGCTTCGACTTCAGCTTCGATGTCTTCCATCGTGTGTCGTATGCTAGGCACTTCGACTTTGCCAGAGCTATCGACGCCCAATTTGTTCGGGTCTTCCTCTGGGATCTCCAATTCTGGGAGACCTTTGCTCTTCTGAATCTCTGCATCGCTACGCTGCGAACCGATTTTGACTTTGGGTTTGCTGGAGCCTTCAGCTGGTTCGGTAGCTTCAGCCGGTTCGGTGGTTGTAGCCTCCGAAGCAGCAGGGGCAGCATCACTAGCGGGTGCAGCATCGCTTGCGGGTGCGGCGGCGACTGGAGTTTCAGTCGCAGGTGCTTCAGTAGAATCAGAGGAAGGGTTCTGAGCCGGATCAGTTGACATGTTCGATTTCCTGGTCGTGTAGTCGAATGTGCCCAATGTGGGCAAGTGCTTACATGGAAAGGAGTTTAGTTTAACAACGTAATGTAACCCTGGGTAGTCATTCTTGGGCTCTAATGCGGAACATTTCCCTGTAAATTAAGTGAATGCACACAGTATTTGCACAGATTGGTGCCATCGTGCAAGCAGAGGCATTTACTGTTAAATTGGTAGAAACTCGACAATTCCTTGCTACTTGCCTCCATTTTTCGACCTTAACCCTGTTAAGTTGCCATGTTGCTACCAGAAACGAGCGATTACCCTTCGCAGATTGCCCAATTAATCGAATCGGCCGCAGTCTGCCCACTTACCCCTGGCAAACCGAACCAAGAAGCCAAGGCCCAACTGAGTTCACTCACGCCAGATATGGTTTTCGAAGGACATTCACTTTGCGACCTTGAGATGGCAAACTCTTGCATCTCTGGCCTGTGGCTGTTGCATAATTATTTGGATGATTCACACACGATCAGCCAAGATAACCACTCTTCGACCGGCAGCTACTGGCACGGAATCATGCACCGGCGAGAGCCTGATTACTCGAATGCCAAGTATTGGTTTCGCAAGGTAGGGCAGCACTCAGCGATGGCAGATGTGCAATTGGCCGCTGCAAACATCGCTAAATCAGCGAAACTAGACGCTGACACACAATTTTTGGCTGATAATTCAACTTGGGACGCGTTTACTATGGTAGATGCTTGCCAAGCCGCGAATTCAGGGAATGAAAACGCAGCCACCATTCTTCGCCAAGTGGCCGGTGCCGAGTGGAGAATTTTGTTTAACTACTGTTTTCGCAAGGCAATCGGCCAATAAAGCAGAATAGTATCGATTTCATCCGTTGATTGAACTAGTTTCGATTTGCGTAATCTACCCAGTTCACGGTAGAATTTACCTGTCCACTTGTTGTTTTCAGCTTAAGGTTTTTCATGCTTCGCTACGATTTTGAAGAGAGCGTTGGTTATTGGATCTTCTCGACGGCCCATATAATGTCTCGGGCCATGAACGAGGAGTTGGCCACGCTGGGGATCACCTATCGTCAATGGGAAGTACTGTGCTGGCTCTCGTATGTCGGACAGATCACGCAAAGCCAACTGGCCGAACAAATGCGTGTGGAAGCCCCAACCTTGGTCGGCGTGATTGACCGTATGGAACGTGATGGCTGGATTTCTCGTGAGCCAGATCCCAATGATCGTCGCAAAAAAATCCTGCGAGCCACCGAAAAAGTTCAGCCAGACTGGGAGAAAATGGTCGAGTGTGCCCGGCGGGTTCGAGCCAAGGCCCTGGAAGGCATTCCCCTAGATCAAGTGGAAATCGTCAAAAACGCATTAGGTATTATGAGAGAAAACTTGCTCGCCGCTCATCCTTCTGATCTTCCGACCGAACCTGTAGGGCAAGCACAGCCTCAAGAATAAGAACAGTTGACCTTTGTTCTTGTTGCCTAGCAGATCAAAATTATGACCACGCACAAACTTCACACTTTGCACCAACGATCTTTTGAATCGAACCGGTTTGTCTATCCGGTGCTGTCTCGACGCAGCCGCGGAATTTCAATCGGCGTGAACTTGAACCCCGATAAAGTTTGCAACTTCGATTGTATTTACTGCCAAGTAGATCGACGTAGCGAAAGCGAAACGCGGTTCGTTGAGACCGAACAATACTACGATGAACTATCGCACATGTTGCAGTTAGTACATTCCGGCGAACTCTACAAGACCGAGAAGTTCGCAGGCACGCCCGGCGATCTAAGAAGACTAAACGACATCGCCTTTAGCGGAGATGGCGAACCGACCACATTCAAAAACTTTGATCAAATCATTCAGCGATCAGCCGAGATCAAACAAAGCCTGGGCCTCGACGAAGTCAAAATGGTATTGATTACCAACGCGTCGATGTTCCACCGGCCCCATGTACAGCAAGGCCTGCAAATCATGGACGCCAACCAAGGCGAAATCTGGGCCAAGTTAGACGCTGGCACCGAAGCGTATTACCAGCAGATCGAACGAACCAAAATTCCGTTCCAACAGATAATAGATAACATCACCGCTGCCGCCCAACTGCGCCCGCTGGTGATTCAAACTTTGTTCATGAAGGTCAACGGCATCGGCCCAGCGGATGAAGAACTGAACGCCTATTGTGACCGTTTGAATGAAGTCACCACCGCTGGTGGAAAACTAAAGTTGATCCAAATTTACACCGTTGCCCGGCGTCCGGCAGAGAGTACAGTTAGTCAACTGCCAGACGAAGAAGTCGACCGCATTGCCATACTAGTGCATGATCAAACCGGACTGGAAGTCGCCCGGTTCTACGGCTCTTCCGATTATTAACCCACAACCACTAACACCTTCAACACACAGCCTGAAAGTTCGCCGCGAATGTCTGACAACCCTGCTAACATTAAAAAAATGTATCTCGTGATCTTCGGAGCCCTCTTCGTCTGGGCCAGCTACCTCGCCATTGGTTCCTACTTAAGCATCGGCCCCAGCCAGACGATTGAAGAACTCACCAACACTGCCAATGCACAAGAAACCTTGGACATCACTGACTCTATGGGCAAGTTCGACGACTTGCGCAAACCTGCGTTAGTGCTTGGAACCATGCTCGTCTTCCTCGGCTTCTGGGGAGTAGCCTTGCTAGTCCGAAAAAAACGCCTCGCCCGCGAAGCGGAACAAAAGCGGCTGGATGAATTGGAAGAGTAGGCCGCTATTTGCGGACTGGCTTCTGATTGGGTAGTCCAGGTTGCTCGCAACCTGGATCGACGAAGTCGACAAGAGGTCTTAGGTTGATTCACTTAAAAAAGTTCGACATGCAACTCACTTAGTCCTCAAGTGGCGGCAACTTGGGAAATGATTTAGGGCCATAAAGCCGTCGGTACATCTCAACTCGATCTTTGTTGTCTTCAAGTAATGGTAGGCATTGTTTGATTTCAATTGGTAGTCTCACTTGTGAAATATGTCGATATTCAGGTTCGAAGTTCATTTTACAAGTTCTTAATCTCTTCATATCCCTAATCCACTCAAGATCCTCTCTTTTTAGTGTATAGCAATGCTGTATCACAAATTCATCAAGATTCGGCAACTCGCTAACTCTCTTCATCGTTATTCCTGTAATCGATTGTCGGCAAAAGAAGACTCGTCGTAATTTAGGACAGTTACTTATAAATTGCAGATGATGTTCTTTCATAAATGTTTGATGTATGGAGAGAGTCTCTAAATTCTCCAGTGATGCTAATGAGTCCCATACCTCATCGTCTACAGCTTCTCTATTCGAGGAAGATGCGAAAAAACTAAGATGTTTTAGAGTTTTAATTTGGGAAATCTCATGAATTAATTTATTCGTCAATGGATAATGAAGATTTAACTCCTCTAACTTAGGGAATTGAAGTGGCTGAAAGTCGGCAATCGTTTTCCTTCCTGCAATAGTGATCGTTTTTACATTCTTAAATCGATTAAACAGCGGCACCGAGAATCCCGTTTTTTTTCCAAGATCGATCGATATTTTCACAGTGGGGTCTTCTAATGTTAAAGTGATGAGAAGACCGGTAGGTCCACGTGGCCGCCCAGTAATTGTGTCGATATCAATCGCTTGACATTTTTCACTCCATTGGTTTGGGATGTCTATTAGCGGAACATTGCGAAGAGGCTCCGGTTTCCAGAAATTAATCTGCGGATGCTTCTCTTGGAATTCTTTAGGCCAAACATCCATGCGACCATAAATACCAAGGCGATTGAGCATTGGCATCTCAACTAACCGCTGAACATTCTCCTTGGAGCACTCAGGCGAAATAGACAAATATCGGATTCGCTGTAACTTCAGCAAATCTTCCATTCCTTCATCAGATATCCGAGAAGCCGCAAGCATTTCGACGGGATGAAATGGATGAGCGACAAGTAGTTTTAACCCTGAGTCAGTGACTCCAGAACGCATCTTTAATAGCCGGAGTTTAGGCCAGTATTGGAGATAGTGTAATGCTTGCTCATCCATGTTCGGATTCTGCTGGATATCGAGAAGTTCAAGCTGACGCATTTGTTTAAAATGCTCGAAGCATTCGTTACTCAGTTGTGTACCCCATAACGAAACTCTCCTCACCTTGTACAGCTTGCTAACCGAGATCAAGTCTTTATCAGTGACAGAACTTCTAGCCAAATATAATCGCTCAAGGTCATGCAGTTCTGCCAAAGGTGCCAAACTACCTTCGCTGTATTCTTTGTGCTCTAAATCAACTATTGTCACTTTGATACATCGATCCGCCTCAGGTAACCATGAAAGCCAGCTTGGTATGGCCGGTTGATACGTGACTTCTGCACCAATTGCCTCCAATTTCTGGGCAGCAATTACCTGATCTCGGCATTGATTCAGAAGAGATCGATAATAAGCAGAACCGACTGCCACCGATGTTATCAAGATCAGAATTGATCCAAGGCTGAACTGATACCACCGCCGACGCGGACGCATTTTTTTGGTTTCAGATGGCAAGTCATCTGAGTGCTGCGTCATTGAATCACTGATAGGATGACTCCCCCATTTTGTATTCTAAGAAGTACGGAGTAACTGCTCTTCAGTTTACACCAGTCAATAGGCACTATGCAAACCCACACTTCCCCGGCGGCTGACAAGCAGCACACCCTACGAGAGAATTGGCTTTGTAAGTTCTCTTTCAATTCCCCTTCCGCGTAGATTGGCACAGCCAACCAACCTCTGGTATACTATCGTCTCTCATCCTTTGAACTTATTTCATCTCATCCCGATTAAGTGAGACCCTATCATGTCTATCAATCGACGACAGTTTTTATCGAGTTCGGCGGCCGCTTTGAGTGTGGCGGCTGTGTCTCCTCAATTTTCTTCTTCTGCCGAGGCTGCACCTGTGAAACATCGCCCTAATCGTATTGCGGTTTCTACCTATTCATATTGGAGATACCGTAAGGACTCGAAGCTTACGATTTTAGAATGTATTGATCTTGCCGCTGAAGCCGGGTTCGATGCCGTCGAAGTTTTGCATGTGCAGATGGAAAACGAATCGAATTCACATCTACAACAAATCAAACAACGTGCCTTCCGGCATGGGCTCGACTTGTGTGGGTTCTCGACGCATCAAGGCTTCGTTTCGCCAGATAAAGAGAAACGCCAAGAGAACATTGACCATACGCTTAAATGTATTGAAATGGCCTACAAGCTCGGTATTCCTACGATTCGAGTCAACACCGGTCGCTGGGGCACCTCGAAAAGTTTTAATGAACTAATGGAAAACAAAGGGATCGAACCACGCTTGCCCGGCTATACCGACGACGATGGTTTTGTGTGGGTCATCGACAGCCTTGAAAAGTGCTTGAAGAAAGCAGAAGAATGTGGCGTGGTGCTGGGCCTAGAGAATCACTGGGGACTAGGGCGAACGGCCGCAGGCGTAATGAAAATTGTCAACGCGATTGATTCACCTTGGTTGCAAGTCACACTTGATACCGGCAACTTCTTAGAAAATCAATACGCCCAATACGAAGCAATGGCTGCCAACACGGTCTATGTGCAAGCCAAAACCTATTACGGTGGCGGTACTTGGTATACGCTTGATATTGATTACGACAAGGTGGCCAAGACGTTGCAAAAGCACAACTACACCGGGTATATCTCGCTAGAATTCGAAGGCCAAGAAAGCCACGAAACCGCCATTCCAAAAAGCTTGGCCATGCTGCGAAAAGCGTTTGGCTAAGGCATCTTTAAGATTGTTGTTCTAAAGCAGAAATATCAATCTCGAATGGGATTTCGTATTCCGGGTAACCGCGCCGTCGTTTTTGGAGAACGCAAACCACTCAATCACGCTTATTCAAAACGACGCCGGGGTCGACGTTAGTCGATTAGAGGCCAGAGCGGCTTCCATTTGAATTCAATAAAATTAGGCCGCTGTAACCTCTGATGGCCTGCGGTCACACCGACGACGTTCCGAATAAGTTGGAATCCGAAGCCAAGTCAACTCCGGAATCGTCGGCGGTGTTACCCGATATCAAAGCATTCGGTACTGTAGCATTAAAAATGCACGAAGGTAAACATTGTTCATCATAAAAAAAGAGCCTGGAGAGTTAATACTCTCCAGGCTCTTTTCGTTTGTTAATCGATTGAACTTAAAACTATTCTTCAAGTTCAATGGTAAAGTTGTTTTCGCCACTCGAACTGACCGTTTGAGTATGCGTACTTTCTTGGTTATGTTTAGCCGGAAGATAATTTTCCTTCTCTGGCTGAGCATTTGGGTCATCTTTATACATTTCGTTGACTT
>NVWB01000071.1 GCA_002733575.1 Blastopirellula sp.
AACCCGAAGCGTAAGCGAGGAGCCGCCGTTTTTACACTTCCTCCTCGCTTACGCTTCGCGCTTAAGATGAACAAGTTCTACCTACGAACATAAATTTAGCACTACAGAAACGGAATTCTCGTGCTTTTAATTGATCGCTATTTATTATTTCAGTTTGTTAAATCATTTTTGATTTTCTTCATCAGCTTCACAGGGCTGTATGTGGTGATTGACTTGTTTAATAACCTGGACGAATTTCTTAAGTATGGTGAAGCTACCGGCAGCCTGTTTGGCGTTCTATTGAGCTACTATGGACCACGTGTCTTTAGTTTTTTTAATATGACCAGTGGTATCCTCACCTTAACCGCTGCCATGTTTACCGTGACGTGGTTCCAAAGACATAACGAAATGACGGCCTTGATGGCCGCGGGTATCTCTAAAGCACGAATCGTTCGACCGCTAATTTTGGCCGTCGTGTTCATTGCCCTGTTGGGTGTTGTGAATCGTGAATTTGTGGTTCCACAATTCACAGATCGCTTAGGCAGAAACGCCCAAGACTGGCTGGGAGAGAGAGCCAAAGACCTACGACCAAAGTACGACAACGAGAGGGTCATTTTGATCAACGGAAAGAGTACGTTCGCCAATGAAATGCGAATTCTAGAACCTTCTTTCCGACTACCTAAATCGTTTCCTGTGGTGAAAAATCGACTTACGGCTCTGAACGCCTATTATCGACCTGCCGAAGACAATCGGCCCAGCGGGTACTTGCTAGATCAAGTCACTGAAGTAGAAGGACTCGAAAAAATCAGTTCACTAAAAGACGGAGAGCAAATATTAGTGCTCATGCCAGGCGACACTCCATGGCTTGAACCGAATCAGTGTTTTGTTGTCAGCAACTTAACCTTCGAGCAATTAACGGCCAGCCGAGAATGGCGAAGTTACGCTTCGACCTTTTCATTGATTTCCGCACTTAGTAATCCGAGTCTTGATTTTGGCGCGGATACCCTGGTCGAGATTCATGGCCGGATGGTACAGCCATTTTTAGATATTGTTTTATTACTAATAGGCTTGCCACTGGTATTACGTGACGAAAACCGCAACGTATTTTTGGCCATCGGCTGGTGTTTGTTAACGGTCATGATCTTCTTTATGGTCAACCTTGCTTGCCGAGGCTTAGGAGCGAATTACATGATGGACCCTGCGCTGGCGGTTTGGATTCCCTTAATGCTGTTTGTCCCAGTGGCGGTAGCCATGGGAGCCCCACTCAGAGATGATACGCCTCGCGAACACACAGCATAGCGACAGATTAAAATGCTCTAGATCGCAGATTTTATCACGGGAGTGCCGCGTTGCTTGATCGCCAGATCGATCTTTGCCAGTTGTTCAGAAGTCAACTCCCAGCCCATTCCACCGGCGTTGTCTTCGACTTGGTCAAGCCGTTTGGCTCCGCATAGCACCGAGGTGATTCCTGGTTGCTGAATGGTCCAATTAATCACCACTTGGGCGACGGTTCTACCGACGTCTTGGGCAATTTGTTTAAACTTGTCGACCATCGCTAGGCTCTTGGCAAATTCTTCCCCATGAAAGAACGGATACTTTTGGCGAGAATCGCCTTCAGGGAAAGTTGATTCAAGCGTCAACTTGCCCGCCAGCAGGCCCTTCATGAGTGGCCAGTAGCAAGTGATTGAAACATCGTTCGCCAAACACCAGGGCAGTAAGTCCTCTTCGATTCCACGATAGAGCATATTGTAAGGCGGCTGAATTACTTGAATGGGACAGACTTCATTGAACGCCTTGGTCTGTTCAAGACTGAGGTTGGAGACGCCTACCGCTCTGATTTTTCCACTCGCACGCAGCTCTCGATAAACGGCTGCCGTTTCTTCAATCGGAACAGACGGATCAGGTGCATGCAGGAAATAAATATCGATGTAATCTGACTGTAATCTTCGTAGACTTTCTTCGCACTCTGATCGAATCGTTTTAGGGGTGGCGTCATGCACGCGAACTCCACCGCCCCAGTGAAGTCCTCCTTTGGTGGCGATCACCGCTTCACTGCGGCGAGCCTTGAGTAACTCGCCTAAGTACAGCTCACTCTCACCATTGGCTCCGTACATGTAAGCCGTATCAAAAAAATTGATGCCTAAATCTAAACATCCGGCGATGGCCTGTTTGCTTTGCTCTACGGTGACATGCAAGCTAGTCATGCCGGTCAAGGGCCAGCAACCCAATGCCACGGGCGAAACATAAATATCGGTATCGGCAATCTGACGGCGTTGCATAAGAACCAGGGCTTTCAGCTGGAGGAGTTACGAGGCAGTTGGGCGATGCGTACCAGGACGGCCAGGTGAATAGGCACAGCAGCCTTCGGGGCAAGTGTCGTGACTAGGGCCAAACTGCCCGAGTGATGGCCGTTCAGGGTTCTCAGAAAGTCTTTCCTGAATCAGTTCACGGATCATGCTGATAAACTGCGGATGGATCGAAGCAGTGGCCGCTCTGACTAAGTTGATCCCAACATCAGTGGCAACTTGCTTGGCCTCGGTATCTAAGTCAAACAGAACTTCCATGTGATCTGAGATAAAGCCGATGGGAATCACTACCACATCGGTGACTTGTTTTGCTTTCCCCAATTGTTCAATGGTATCGCAGACGTCTGGCTCAAGCCACGGCTGCGAAGGTGGGCCACTGCGGCTTTGATAGACGAGCTGCCAATTGAGATCTGGGAAATCGCTGGCAACTAGCGAACAACTTTCGTTCAGTTGCTGTACATAATCGCAAGTATCCGCCATCGCGTTGGGAATACTATGGGCGGTGAAAATAAGTTGCGTGGTCGCGTGACGCTCTGCCGGAATTTCGGCGACCGCATCTCTGACAGAACTCCGCATGGTTTCAATAAAACCAGGGTGATTGTAGAACGACCGAATCTTGAGCAACTCAGGTGCATGCTCACCGATCTCGGCCTGGGATTTCAGAATGTCTTCTCGGTACTGCCGGCAGCCAGAGTAAGAACTGAAGATGGATGTCACAAACACCAAGGCTCGTTTGACTCCATCTTGGACCATATTCTCCATCGTGTCGGTCAGCAAAGGATGCCAGTTTCGGTTGCCCCAGTAAATGGGCAGATCAATTTCATGCGAAGCGAGTTCCGTTGACAGTGCGTCAATCAAGGCACGATTTTGGTCGTTTATTGGGCTTTTGCCGCCGAACTCGTAATAGTGCTTCGAAACCTCTTCCATTCGCTCTGGCGGAACATTTCGGCCTCGTAGCACGTTTTCTAAGAAAGGCATCACTTCATCAGGCTTTTCAGGCCCACCAAAAGAAAGCAGTAGTAGGGCATCGTATTTCATAATATCTGAACCACTGAGATGTTTATGGGTGCAAGAAGCGAGTTGATTGTTTTCTAGAAAATCCCATGAGCCTTCTAGTTTACTGCTTATAGAACTGCCTGAACATTGTTCTAAATGCAGCATTTGCTGCTAGCGCATAAAAAAAGCCCCTCTTTACGAGGGGCTTTTTGATGACCCCAACGGGACTCGAACCCGTGTTGCCGGCGTGAAAGGCCAGAGTCCTAGGCCACTAGACGATGGGGCCGTGTGTTGAATAAATCAACGTGCCAGGAACTACTATATTCGTGATAAGAGACTGTTTCGTCAAGAGGACAGGCTGCAATTGAGTGAAGGTTGAGAAAACCTCGAGAATTTTTTTCGCTTGCAATCGCTTTATTGGCTAGAATTTAGCGCAGTACACAGCGATAATCAAGAAAAATGTGCCTGCGACTTTTGAGGTAGATTTTTTTGTAATCTACGACTCTTTAGGCTCGGCACCTGATTTTTCTTGAGCTTCACTACGTTTAATGGCATCGTAGACTTCACGTCGGTGGACTGGAATCTCTTTCGGAGCTTCTACGCCCAAGCGAACTTTGTCGCCGCGGATTTCTACGACAACGATGGTAATGTCATTATTTATGACAATACTTTCGTTTTTCTTCCTGGATAGAACTAGCATTTCCTTAATTCTCCACGCGTTCCCTTGCATTTTTTTGCGAAGGAATTTTGGTCGGATGCTTGATTGCAATTGCCGACTTCGTTAAATTACCTGTATCAAAACTCTGCCGAAGCAACTCTTCGCTTCAATGAAAACAGCTTGATAATAATCAGGCCAAATGTGTGATAATTAATTGTGTCACATAATTGTACAACTTGTGCGCAATTAGGCTTACCTTCCACTCTACGTGCTAATAATGAAACGTCAAGCAAAGTCTTAAGTAGTTTCACAAGAAATATCGATGAATTGGATGGACAAAGTGGCATAAATGACATATTCGCACACCTCTGGCTCTCTTTCCTAATTTCACCTAGTTCAGAGAACGTAAATTATACGCAAGTCACTTTGAGCAAACAACTTACAGTAAATCTGACTGTTTAGATCAGTCAACGCAAAAACTCGAATATTCAACAATACTGCACTTTCAATCGATATATTCACTGCAAAACAACTCTTGGAGAGCACTTTTCGCCCTGCTTTCTATCTCTTTTTGGTATTCTCTCCACTTAAATATCGTTGCCGGGGTGACTTTTTTTCGGGATGCGTTATACCTATGTGAATATCGAATTTCAAACTGGTATCTGTCTGCGATCACGGATTTTATTTGTCATGCAAAAATGGTTTGCCAACGTCGGAAATGCTATCTATACAATCCTGCAAGGGCTTGCTGTAACCCTTAGAAACGGGATTGCAACGTATGACAAAGATCGAAAGACGTTTACTGAGCACTTTGAATACCCTGAACTGCCGGTTCAGGTCTCTCCTCGCTACCGAGGTTTTCACCGCTACGACTTAACTACATGTATTGCCTGCGATCAATGTGCGAAAGTCTGTCCTGTTGATTGTATTTACATTGGCAAGGAAAAAGTCGAAGGCGGCAAAGGATTTAAAGTCACTGGCTTTACTATTGACTATACCAAGTGCATGTTTTGCGCACTTTGCGTAGAGCCTTGCCCTGTTGATTGCATTTTCATGGGCGGGACACTTGATCTGAGCAGTTATAGTCGAGATGGCTCGATTGTTGACTTTGCCCGCCTGCCTATTGACACCGCTTGGGGACGGGCCACTTTGAACCCTACGGCTGTTGCTGAGTCGAAAACACTAGTGCAGCCAGTACACGGCGGACCAAATCAATAGAGCGGCCTCTAGAAACCCCCAATCATACTAGAATCGCTTTCTCGCAGTATCTACCAGAAAAAATGCAGTAGATTTGCTTTTTTTCTTACCTCTTTCTTCTCAAGCAGAGACTCTCTGCGTAAACTTAGTTATAGAGAAGCATTCTTGCCAGCTAGTTACCTGGCATTGTTCCGCGATAGTTAAGAGGCAGTTCCGTGAGTTCATCACCCACCCAAACAGTCAAAGTCTTTACCATTGACCAAGCAAACTCGATGCTGCCGCTGGTTCAGGTGATCACCGCTGATTTAGTCCAGTTATCAAGTGATTTAAATGCTCGCAGAGAAAGAATTGTCGAGCTTCAGCGCCATAATTCACAAACTTCTGGAACTGGATTTCATGGCGAAGAGCTAAGTCAATCGAAAGCAGACTTGGAGCACGATGCCCTGAAACTTCAAGAATACGTGGAAGAACTTCGGGAACTGGGTGTCGAGCCTAAGAGTGGTCCAGAAGGACTTGTCGATTTTCCTGCGCTAATTGATGGTCGACTTGTTTATCTTTGCTGGAAGCTGGGAGAACCCACCGTTAGCCATTGGCACGAGCTAGATGGGGGATTTGCGGGTCGCCAACTCATTGCAGACTGCACCTCTTTCCACAAAGACGAAGATATTGCTTAATTTTTGCTGCTCTAGGGGGATGGCCTAGTTGCAAAGAAACGCCTGGAATCTAAAATCCAGGTTTAGATTTGCCTTGCTGTCATCGTACTGCGATGCCTGCTTAGGTCCAACTTTCCTATTCTCCCCCGTTCGCCCTCAATTTGATTGGCGAATAGAAAGGTGCGTGGAGCGTTATGGCGCTCTCCACAACTATTGTTGGCTACCTGCTTTTGTTCGTGTTATGCGGACTGGGCTTTGTGCTGCTCAACATTTTCCTCGGAAGTTTACTTCGTCCGAGTGACCCTCATGAAGAGAAACTCGAAGTCTACGAATGTGGCGAACCGACGATCGGTTCAAGCTACGTTCAGTTTGACCTCCGATTTTATGTCGTGGCTTTGCTTTTCATCATTTTCGATGTGGAAGTCGCCTTCTTTTTCCCCTGGGCCGTGATCTACGGGAAAGCGACTCAGTTAGCTGAGCCCTCCAATCCTGTGGTAATTGTTGATGCTGAAACAGGCGCACAGCAACTCTCGCCTTCTGCCTTGGGAATCCACAAAGAACTCGGGGTAGACACTGTCGCGCTGAACGCCGCAGTCGCAAGTGAAGAAGTGAGTGCAGCCGAGATCAAGCAGGGTGCAACTAAACTTATCTGGACATGTATCGCTGATATCAGCGTGTTTTTTGCTGTATTGCTTGTTGGGTTTGCCTACGTTTGGAAACGCGGAGATCTGGATTGGGTCCGTGCCATTTCATCAAAGCGAGACAACACCATCACTGCGCATCCTGGAAATTCCCCGCCAGCCGAAAGAGAGATGACTCTCTCTGCCTAATTAACTCTGTCGAGCTAACTAGCTAGATCTGTTTAATAGACAGCCAGTTCGCACGACGAGACATGCAGGTTGCGAGAATCCTTTTCGTAACCAAAACTTACCTCACAAGACAAACAGAAGAAACTAAAGAGCCATGAGTGGCGAACAGCTAATCGACATACTGAAAAAGGCTTTTGGCGACAAAATCACTGGCCAAAATCTAGAGGCAATCGATCCATGGATTGAGGTGTCTCCAGACGGGCTTGTTGAAGTCTGCAAGTTTCTTCGGGATGGCGACACTAAGTTGAATTTTTTGAATTCAATTTGCGTCGTTGACTACCTCGAAACCGACGAAAAAAAAGCGAAGAAGGTTACCTGGGAGCCGCATCTGGAAGTTGTTTATCACCTTTCAAGCATTTCCTCGAAACTCACACTGGTTTTGAAAGTCATGTTACCTCGTTGGAAAGACGATGAGCCAGGCAATATCCCAGAAATCCCTTCTGTATTCCCTGTTTGGAGCACCGCTGACTGGCACGAACGTGAAGTCTACGACCTGTCTGGCGTCCGCTTCACAGGTCATCCCAACATGCGTCGCATCTTGTGTCCTGAAGATTGGGTCGGCTACCCGCTTCGGAAAGACTACGAGATGCCACTTGAATACCATGGTGTACGAGGCCGCTAAACGACAGGCAATTACCCGATTTAGATTGTTACTTGCAATCTTTGATAAGAAATCAACTACAAAAATCAGTTTGACATAGATTTGCTGTTCAGCTTTTATCAGAACAGCGCAACAGGATTACCGATGGCAACCGCCGAAAACTCGCAAACCGTAGAATTTGATGTTCGTACCGACGAAATGTTGGTGAACATGGGCCCGCAGCACCCTAGTACCCATGGTGTGTTGCGATTGGTTTTGCGTACCGATGGCGAAGTGATCTCGGAAACCACACCGCACATTGGCTATTTGCATCGATGTGCGGAGAAAATTGGCGAAAACCTGACGCCACGACAATGGGTGCCTTACACAGACCGTATGGATTACCTGGCAGGCATGAACATGAATCTTGGCTGGTCGCTCACAGTTGAAAAGCTGATGAAGTACGACCTGCCAGACAAAGCTCGCCATACTCGCGTGATTATTTCTGAACTCAATCGTATTGCAAGTCACTTGGTTGGCATGGGTACTTATGGTTTAGATCTTGGTTCTTTCAGCCCGTTTTTGTACGCATTTCGTGAACGAGAAAAAATTCTCGATCTACTGGAAGATGTGTGCGGTGCTCGACTGACTTATAGCTATATCACACCGGGCGGTATGACTGCCGACTTGCCCAAAGGCTGGACGAAAAAGTGCAACGAGTTTTTAGATCAATTCCTGCCAGTCATCGCTGACTACCATGCTTTGTTGACAACAAACGCCATTTTTGTGAAACGAACTGCCAACGTGGGCGTAATGTCTGCTGAAATGGCAATCGATTACGGCTGTTCAGGCCCTGTACTGCGTGGATCAGGCGTAGACTACGATTTACGTCGTGATGGCGAAGAGCGTTACACCTCACTTTATGATGGTTACGCCTTTGAGGTAATCGTCGAAAAAGATGGGCACTACCCTAAGGATCATGATTACCCTAATGTCCCGACCGATGCGGTACTGGGAGACTCATGGCACCGTTTCTATGTTCGCATGCTAGAAGTTATTCAGTCCATGGACATCATTCGTCAAGGGATTGATTTCTACGAAAGTGCAACTGGAGACTGGGGCACGCCGATGAAAATCAGCACCAAGCTTCCCAAAGGGGAGGCTTACCTCGAAACCGAATGTCCTCGCGGGCAAATGGGTTTTTATATTGTGAGCGATGGCACCGGACCGATTCCGTTCCGCGTACGTGCTCGAAGTAGTTGTTTTAGCAACCTTTCAGTGGCTCCTGAGCTGTGTAAAGGCATCCTAATCGCTGATATTCCGTCGATCATTGGCTCGTTGGATGTCGTGATGGGTGAAATAGATCGCTAAAAATACGGGAACTTCGCTGAACGCATAGTTCCGGTGAAACTCATTCGGCGTTATGATATTTCGTTTAAGATTTACCGACACGAACGAAGGACTTCGTTCGTACTAAAGGACCAAGGATTAGTACAAGGTGGCAGAATACCTTTCAACGTGGATAGTAGAAGCAGGCTGGGATGGCTGGGGATGGCTCGCCTATCTCCTGGTTGCGCTGGTTTATGCTGCGTTGCTATTAAATGTGATCGCAGTCGGTGCGGTTGTATTTATCTGGATGGAACGAAAGATATCTGGTCGTATCCAAGACCGTCTTGGCCCGACTCGTACTGGTGGTAAATTTGGTTGGCTGCAAACTTTGGCCGATGGAATTAAACTGCTCTCTAAAGAAGACTTAATGCCTGGCGAGGCAGATTCGTTTTTGTTTAAAGTGGCACCTTATGTCGCTTTTGCGGCCGGGTTCTCTGCATTCATGGCTTTGCCGTTTTCCGACGGCTGGGTTGCCTTGCATCTGAATATTGGAATTTTCTTTCTGCTGGCAGTCTTGGGGATGGAAGTCTTCGGTGTACTGTTGGCCGGCTATGCTTCTGGGTCAAAGTGGTCCCTGTTCGGAGCCATGCGACAAGCGGCTCAAACGGTTAGTTATGAAGTGCCGTTGGGCATGTGTCTCGTGATTCCTGTGATGATCTGTGGCACCATGGATCTCGTCTCCATCGGAAATCAACAATCTGGTTTGTTTACGAACTGGTTAATCTTTCATGATCCCTTCACATTTATGATCTTTTGGGTCTATTTCGCTTGTGGCATCGCCAGTGTGAATCGTGCCCCATTTGACTTGGCGGAAGCCGAAAGTGAACTCGTGGCCGGGTTCCTGACTGAGTATTCAGGTATTCGTTGGAGTTTATTCTTCATGGCCGAATATGGTTCGATGTTTTTGGTCAGCGGTTTGGCTGCCATCTTATTCTTTGGTGGCTGGAATGGACCATTTCCAATATTCGGAATCATTTCAGAAGCAACCGGTTGGTCCTTAGAATCTGGAGTCTTTGCAACCATCGCAAGATTCGGTGGATTGATCAACTTCATCACCAAAGGTGTGCTTGGCGTGACCGTGATGATCTGGATTCGCTGGTCGTTCCCTCGCTTGCGAATTGATCAAGTGATTACCATGTGCTTGAAATACTGTGTTCCGATTGCGGCCTTCTGTTTTATTGGAGTGCTGTTTTGGACTGGTATTGTGATGCCAAACGTCAATTCGATGCTCTCAATTGAAGCCCCTTCAAATCATGAAGACTATACTGGTCGAGCGAATATCCGAGAAGGCTGGGTCAAAGATGTTGACTACACTGTGTCACAACATGAGTTGAGTTTGGCTAAAAAAGCTGGTCCCAAGGTTCTACCAGAAGCGGAAGATGATGACGCTCAAGAAGGCGACGATGACAAAAAAGATGGTGAGCAAGTAGAAGGCAATCCTGACGAACCAAAAGTTGAAGTCGAAGTAAATAAAGCTGCTTTCAATAATTTGAACAACAACGCATCGCAACCCTTGTTAGCCCAACAAGAATCGCTTAGCAAAAAGGGGGCGAACTAATGTTTTTATTAGCAGAAGCTACCTCAAACGCTGCCGTAATTAATTGGCATACCGTCTTTTTCTTTGTGGTTGCTGCATTGTCTTGTGGCTTTGCATTGGCGATGCTGTTTTCCAGCAACATCGTGCGAATGGCATTTTTCTTAGTCATTAGTTTGGCATCCGCCTCTGGCGTGATCTTCCTGACTGGCTCTCATTTCGTGGGTGCCATGCAGTTGATGATTTATGTCGGTGGTACGGTGGTTCTCTTAATCTTCGGTGTGATGTTAACGGCTCAAGAAGCATTCATTACCATGAAGACTAAAGCAGGCGATTGGGTACTGGCCTTGATCGTCGGTGGGTCACTATTTGCTCTACTAACTCAAGCCGCGTTTAGCGTAGAGGCTTGGCATAGCACTGACTATCAACAGGATTTGGTAAAAGAAGTTGAGAAATTCAATAAAGATGTCATTGCGAGCATGCAAAGTGATGGCCGGGCAGAACTTGATGTTGAAGATCGAAAACTGACTAAAGAAGAACGTGTAACATTATCCGACTTACAAAAAAGAATTCGACATGGTTACCCTGAACTGACAGGCCAAATTGGCTTGGCACTGGTAGGCGTTCGTACCGATCAACCATCGGTCGAAGCGACTGGTTACACAGGCTACCTGTTACCGTTTGAAATCGTTTCAGTTCACTTGCTGGTTGTCCTAATTGGGGCAGCCTATTTGGCACGTGCCAAGAAACGATCTGCTGAGTAACTGCTGCTGTTTAATTACCGTGTAGTTTACTCAAACTGTTTTAAAACTATCCATACAAACTGAGAAAGTACAAACGACTGATGGAATGGCTTACGCCTGACATACTGACAGAACCGGTAGGGTTATCGCATTTCCTTGCGGTCGGTGCGTTTTTATTCGTCACTGGTGCGGTTTGCATGGCGACCAAACGCAACACACTCGGTATTCTGATGGGTATTGAATTGGTGCTCAACGGAGCCAACATTAACTTTGTTGCGTTTGCCAGCCCTTACTTTCGTGAAGACAACCTGGGCCTAGACGGTCATTTGATGGCACTATTTGTCATCGTATTGGCGGCAGCGGAAGCCGCCGTGGCACTTGCCATTGCATTGAATTACTACAATAACTACGCCACGATTGACGTAGATAAAGCGAATGAGTTGAAGGGCTGATGGGCGTTCCTGATCAAATACTGCCGATCTTGCTCGGGCTTGCGGTACTCGCACCGCTTGCTTCGTTTGTGATCATCTTGTTGTTCGGACCCAACCTTGGCAAACAAGGGGTGGGCGGGGCTTATGTTGCCACTGGCGCTATTGTGTGCTCGGCAATTCTGTCGTTCCTGGCTGGCTTTATCTGGCTTTCCAGCCACATGCCTCCTGCCACAGTACATCACCATGATGAACATCATGAGGCAAGTGATCATGCAGAGTCTAAACAGCATGGACCTGAACTGCATGGATCTCTAGAGCAAGATTCCCACTTCGCGTTGGCGAAGTTTTCAGAAGAAGTCGAAGGTGATGAGTCAGGCGAACATCAAGACGAAGAGCATGGTGAAGCTGCACAACACGATGCTGATGCTGATGATGCCGAAAACTTTATACCGCCAGTTTACACCGGGCATTGGTACTCACTTGGCCGATTCATGGTCGGCACGCCTTACGAAGCCGATGTCTCTATTAATTACTACATTGATTCGCTAACGATCATCATGTTTTGCATGGTGACGTTTATTGCCTCGTGTATTCACTTTTATGCATCTGGCTATATGCACGACGAACTGCATGAGTTCACCGATCCTGAAGTCATTATGAAAGATGGATCGAATCTGGTACGACCAGGTCGATATCATCGGTTCTTCCAGTACCTGTCGCTCTTCTGCTTTAGCATGCTAGGGCTTGTGTTGGCTGGTAACATTGCGATGACCTTTGTGTTTTGGGAACTCGTCGGTATCTGCTCTTACTTCCTGATCGGCTTCTATGTTGAACGCCATAGTGCTTCGACCGCTGCCAACAAAGCATTCATTGTCAACCGCATAGGTGACTTTGGCATGTTGATTGGGCTGATGGCACTTTGGGCCAGTTTAGGAACATTCAACTTCGGAGATATCGACCGCAACAATGATGGAACGCCTGAAGAAGGACTGTTCTCTTTGATGCGACCTGAAGCTTCAAACCACAAACTGCAAGCACCTGATGGCATGGTGGCCTTAGGGGCCAAAGATCGAATTGAAGAACTGGTTCTCAAAGCAGAAGACGGAACCACTCGTGAAGAACTTGAGGACGACGTCGCCGAAATGATTCCTGTTTGGCGAGAGGGCGAACTTGAAGAGGACTCAACCAAGTATGGTTACACCTTATTAGTCATTGCTGGCCTGGGGATTTTCTGTGGCTGCGTTGGTAAAAGTGCTCAGTTCCCGCTGCATACTTGGCTTCCTGATGCGATGGAAGGCCCTACGCCTGTTTCCGCATTGGTTCACTCGGCCACGATGGTTGCCGCTGGTGTTTTCCTGGTCGCACGGTTCTACCCTGTGTTTGCACCGGAAGTCTTGTTTGTGATTGCTTGTACTGGTTGTATCACACTGTTCATTGGTGCCACCATCGCGATTGTCGCAACTGATATTAAACGCGTACTGGCTTACTCAACGGTTAGCCAACTTGGATATATGATGCTGGCCTTAGGGCTTGGCGGCTGGACCGCTGGCGTAATGCACTTGGTTACGCATGCGTTTTTCAAGAGCCTGTTATTCATGTGTTCTGGATCAGTCATTCATGCGGTGCATACCAATGAAATGACCGAGATGGGTGGCTTGCGTAAGAAAATGCCTTTCACTGCGTATACCATGCTGGTTGGCTGCATAGCCATTGCTGGCGTTGGTATTCCTTCGGCGTTAGGTTTGCCATTTGGTCTGAGTGGTTACTACTCAAAAGACTCGATTCTAGAACAAGCGTATTCCTACATGATCGTGAACCCTATCATGGGTTCGGTCTTCTTCTACGCGGCACTTGGTGGAGCAGTCATCACTGCATTCTACATGTTCCGTATGTGGTTCTTAACCTTTGCTGGCGAACCACGTGATCAAAAACGATACGACCATGCTCATGAATCACCCAAGGTGATGTATGTGCCACTTGTGATCTTAGCCGTGATGGCAGCCGGTGTGGCTTGGCCGTTCTTTGGCGAGCTAGGAACCGAGGGTGATACTTATGGATTTGGACTTTACAACTTTATCGAACAAGGCCGTCCACTTGGACTTTGGCTTGAAAACGACATGGCCAGCAACCACATGTTCAGCGACTGGCTAGAACTCAGTTGGCCGCACGAAAGCAAAAGCCATGCTGCCAATATCAAAGGGCCTGTTGGTCTAATGGCCATCGGCACCGCGATCTTGGGTATCTCACTAGCAGCAGCAATGTACTTATGGAGATTCCTGAATCCGGAAGATGCAAGAAAAGCGTTTGCCCCGATTTACAACTTCCTTGTCAACAAGTGGAAATTTGACGAAGCCTACAACGCGGTGTTTGTTAAACCGACACATGTGGTGGCTTGGTGTATTGCGACATTTGACAAGCAATGGATCGACCGGTTCCTTGAGTCCCTGGTTTTCGGCACTCGTAGGATCTCAGGCTTCCTGAGTACTTATATAGATAAATTATGCGTTGATGGCCTGATCAATGGTGTAGCAAGCCGTTGTTACAGTATCGGCCATGGACTTCAGAAAATACAAACTGGCAGTTTACGCCAATACGTTATGTTTATTGTTGTGGGAACGATTACGGTATTCGTATTACTTAGCTTTTGGTCTTATGCCATCGCTCAATAACCGGTTCCAGATCGAGCAGAGCCAGATCAAACAGTGTTCGCCTCTGTTTTCACAATAATAACAATTAGTTCGTACTAAATAATTCACATTTCATCTTATCGTTGGAAAACGACATCATGAGCAGCGTCGTTGCGACTTACATATTATCAGCTTTGATTTTTCTTCCGGCTTTGGGGGCATTAATAGTCAGCCTTCTCCCGAAAGACAACAAAGATCTTATTCGATTCACTACATTGATCGTGACGATCCTTGTATTGTTGCCAACGTTGTTGATAGCAATTCCGAATGGACCTATTAGTTTTGATATTGCTGAGCCAGGGATGCAGCATGTGGTCAACAATAGCTGGATTCCCACGTTTGACATCAACTATTTCCTCGGTCTCGATGGAATTAGTTTTCCTCTGGTATTGCTTACCGCGGTCATCAGCGTGTTTGCGATGGGTGCCAGTTGGTCGATCGACAAGTATGTCAAAGGCTACTGCATTCTCTTTCTGATTTTATTGGCCGGAATGATGGGCGTATTTATGTCCTTAGACTTCTTCCTGTTTTATATCTTCTGGGAAGTCATGCTACTGCCGATGTACTTCCTGATTGGTGTCTGGGGTGGTCCACGGAAAGAATACGCGGCACTCAAATTCTTCCTCTTCACACTGTTTGGTAGTGTGCTGATGCTGATCGCCATCTTGATGCTTTACTTCAACAGTGACTTGCGTCAGTTGTCGCCTGAGCAATTAGTAACTGCTAACGTCAAGCTTTATGATCTAGATGCAGAAATCAATAACACTGTAGCCAACCTGGTCCACGAAGATGGAACTTCTTTTGATGATGAAGAATATCTGGCGGTCGCCACGTTGTATCACACGCAACTGAATGACAGTGTACATCCTACGCACACGTTCAACATCCTTGCTCTGCAACAAATGGGTCAACTCCCAACTCAGTACGATGAAAAGGGAAATGAACTACTGTTCGATAAAGAGATCTTATTTGGCAAGACTATCCAGTGGTGGGCCTTTGTGCTGCTGTTCATTGGGTTTGCGATTAAAGTCCCTGCTGTACCATTCCATACTTGGCTTCCTGATGCCCATGTTGAAGCCCCAACTCCAATTTCCATGATCTTGGCCGGTGTGCTATTGAAGATGGGTGGTTACGGAATCATTCGTATCTGCTATCCAATCTGCCCTGATGCCGGTTATGACTTGGCCTGGGGCGTTTGCTTGATCGGCGTTGTCAGTATGGTTTATGGTGCGTTTGCCGCTTTGGCTCAAACGGACTTCAAACGCATGGTGGCCTACAGTTCCGTTAGTCACATGGGTTACGTTGTACTAGGGCTGGGCGTTTGGAGTGCGACACCTGGAGCACTTTACGATTCCACTTCCTGGAGCATGGGCGTCAAAGGTGCCATGTTCCAAATGATTGGTCACGGAATCAGTTCGGCCGGTATGTTCTTTATGGTGGGCATAATTTACGACCGTGTCCATCATCGTAACTTGAATGAGTTCGGCGGGCTGATGTCTAAGATGCCGCTCTATACCACGTTTGCTATGATCTTATTCTTCGCAGGGCTGGGTCTACCAGGTTTGTGTGGATTCATCGGAGAAGCCTTTGTGGTTCTTTCGATCTGGAAGTTCAGCATGGTCTTTGCTGTGATTGCCGCCTTTGTGGTGATTTTGACAGCCGGATATATTTTGTGGGCCATTCAACGAGTCTACTTGGGTGCCGAATACAAAGGGCCGAATGAAGACGAGATCGTTGAGATCAAGCCACGTGAAATTTCTATCGCACTACCACTTTGTATTATGGCGATTGTGCTGGGTGTCTTCCCTTCACTGATCTTCCGGTACATGGATGCCACGATTGACAATCAAGTACAAAGCTTGTCAACCTGGACGGATGAAGTTAAGACACCAAGATTGCAAGCTCTTGATGACGAGAATAAAGCTAAAGAGCTAATTGAAGCCTTTGAAAAACTCGGTCAAGAGAATGTAGAGGCTAACAAACAAGTCCTCTTTGTTCAGCCGAATGAGATTGAACAAGAAGCCGAAGAGCAAGCGTTGGTCAAAATCGAGGACAAGCTGCAAGTCAGTTTGCCATCAGACTAGATCAATCAAAATAAATTAAGCACGACACAAATAATCAAAAAGACATAATCAACACACGACGAAAGCCTGCGAGTATATAAGCGGATGTTCTACGAACTGGTATCGCAATTATCGGATAGCACACTGTACCAAAGCCTTCCAGCTTTTGGAGTAGAGTTGGTGCTGTGCGCAACAATCGTCATCATGTTGCTGTGTCGAATCTTTTCTCTGACCGAGAAAATCGACGCCTCATACATCGCTTTCATTGGCGTGATCGTGGCACTGATAGTGCTTTCTCCCATGAAACCTTGGGATGTTTCAGAGGCTCTTGATGGAATAGAAATTGCTTCGCCAGTACGAGTTCCTTTAGGTGACCTGCCTAGTGTAGAGATCTTCACCGGCATGCTCGTTTACGATGGCTTTGCTGTGATGATCAAAACGATCTTGTTGGTCTTTTTGATCCTGTTTTTCGCTTTTGTAAAAATTACCAAGATCACCCGTACCGAAGAAAACACCGACTTCTTCACTCTCGTATTAGGTGCCACGCTGGGTATGTGCATCATGGCATCAGCTAATCACATGCTCACGATTTTCATGGGAATTGAAATGGCCAGTGTGCCTTCCTATGTCATGGTCGCCTTTATGCGTGGCAAAAAAAAGAGCTCAGAAGCCGCACTAAAATATGCCATTTTTGGGGCAGGTGCCGCTGGTGTGATGCTATATGGAATCAGTCTGCTCTCAGGCATGCTTAACTCGGCCCATATTCCTACGATGGCCGCAAACTTGGCCGACATTATGAGTAACAGCCCTGATTCATCCCAGCTATTCGTGCTCGGCCTGGGTGCCATGATGTTAATGGTAGGCCTCGCATTTAAATTATCAGCCGTCCCGTTTCACTTCTGGTGCCCTGATGTATTCGAAGGAGCCACCGCCGAAGTCAACGCATTCCTGTCCATTGCTTCCAAAGCGGCCGCCTTGGCTTTATTAGTCCGGGTCGCCATCGGTTTTAGTGTGCTTCCTACACCCACAGAAACCCCTGTTGCTGTTGCCGAATCGCCAGCAGTGATTGAAGCCCCTGCTGACGAAGCTGAACTTGATGCCAATCGGTTCTTCTTGGTATCCGACGAACAGACTGCCGACGATATCGCAGATGCGAATGTTGAAGTTGAAGCCCATGGTGAAGAGGCCGTAGCGAATTCAGAAGAATTAGCAGACCCACTCTCTCAAGTCCGATACTTTATGGCCATGCTGATTGGCTTTATTGCCATAATTACCTGTACCTTTGGTAACTTGGCCGCGTATGCACAAACGAATATCAAACGCTTGTTGGCTTATTCAACCATTGCACATGCTGGTTATATGATGATGGCGGTGCCTGCGGCAATCGCCTTGAGTGCTGAGTCGCCTGAGTTAGCACAAGCGGCAGTGGGTGGCTTGGCCATCTACATTGCCATTTATGTATTCATGAACTTGGGTGCCTTTGCCGTGGTCGCATTCGTCAGAGACACCTCGGGCAGTGAAGAAATTTCGGACTACGCTGGCATGATTGGTCGAAGCAAAATCATAGCGGTTTGCTTTACGCTCATTTTGGTCAGCTTGGTTGGGCTTCCGCCTTTGGCTGGGTTCATTGGTAAGTTTGCAATTTTTGCTTCGCTGGCCCAAGGCTACTCAGTGACAGGCCAGCTTTACCTTTTAGTCTTATTGATCGTTGGCGGTTTGAACTCGGCGATCAGCTTGTATTATTACTTGCGAATTGTCAAAGTGATGACGATTGACCCTGAAGCCGATGACACCGCACCAATGCAGCGCCCTTTGGGAATGCTACAAAATAGTTACTTGCTCTTAATGACTGTGCCTGTTGCGTTGCTCATTGTCGATTGGGAATTTCTCAACGTCTGGGTGACTGGAGCCCTCGCACACTTATTAGTTCCTTAATGACTGCTTTTAGTCTGAACAATCATCGTTCAAACGTCCGCAGTTTTTCAGATTATTTTCCCCCTTCGACCATCTTGCCTTCTGATCAGGCAAACACCGGCTACCCGGAAAGATGCCCAAATGATGACTCCCGCAGCAATCAGAACTCTTTCCCATTTGGCCGCGCTTCACCATCATTCGCTGCCGATGTACTTGAGCTATACACGCCCTTGGACACGCCCTGGCACCGAAGGCAAGCTTGACGTTTTGCAACACATGATTACCGATCACCAATACGCGGTCGAGAAGATTGTCCACGTACTGGAAGAGACTGACACCACGATTGGTCTGGGCGAATTCCCGATGGAATATACCGATCTGCACGATCTGTCGCTTGCCTATCTATTTGGCCTTCTGATTGAAACTCAAAATAAGCTGATCACTGAGATCGAAGCAGGCATCACTCAACTAGAGAACGACACCATCGCCAAAGAAGTGGCACAAGAGTGTCTCGGCATGGCCAAAGGTCATGTTGAAAATCTAGAAGAAGCCGCTTCTAGCTTAAAAGTCATGAGCTAAATCGTATCTCTTCTGCTTCTATTCGTTGCTTCTAAAATTCATCACCCTTTCTGTTTCTCGTGTAAGTGATTGGAAGCCATGGAACTTTTTGATACGCACAGCCATATTTTTGATGAGTCACTACTCTCGCAGATCGACGAAGTGGTTGACCGAGCCAATGCCGCTGGTGTGCAAACCATCATCGCCGTAGGCTGCACCGTGGAAGACAGCCAGCAGTGCATCGAACTGGCCGAGCGTTTTGATTCGGTCTATGCTTCGGTTGGGATTCAACCCAATTACACCGCCGATGCGAAGCCTGATGACTGGCAGCGAATTGTTGAACTGGTCAAGCATCCCAAGGTCATCGCCATTGGCGAAACTGGCCTAGATAAATACTGGGACAACGCCCCATTTGAAATACAACAAGATTATTTTGATCGCCATCTGCGATTATCGCAAGAACATGATCTGCCGTTTATTGTTCACATGCGAGACTGTGGCGATGACATCGCTGAAATGCTGGAAGCAGCCGCCAAGCGAGGACCGCTCAAAGGGGTCATGCACTCGTACACCGGCGACGAAGCACTGTGCCAACGCTGTTTAGACTTAGATATGTACATCAGCTTCGCAGGCATGGTCACATTTAAGAAGAGCGACGAACTGCGTGCAGTGGCCAAAATGGTTCCGGAAGATCGTCTTTTAATTGAAACCGACAGTCCATACCTGAGCCCACACCCCAAACGTAGCCAACGCCCTAATGAGCCCGCCTTGGTAAAACATACGGCAGAATGCTTGGCCGAAGTGCGTGGATTGGAATTCGCTGAATTGGCCGAGATCACCACCAACAACGCCCGGCGGTTGTTTCTTCCCCGTAGTTCCAACTGAATCTGATTCAGGTTGCTTGAGTGCCGCCCAACATTCGATAAAATAGTCTTATATCAAACACGGATCAATCTCACTGCTCGTGTGCCCTTTTTTTGAAGACAGGAATTTCAAGATGGTTAAAACCGCAAGTACTATGCTTCCTTTAGGAACCCAGGCTCCCGATTTTTCGCTGATTAATGTCGATTCAAAAATGGTTTCGTTATCTGACTTCGCAGGCTCTAAAGCACTTGTGGTGATATTCATGTGCAACCACTGCCCATTTGTCAAACACTTGGCCGGTCCACTGGCTCGGTTTGGGCAAGAGTATCAAACCAAAGGTGCCGCCGTGGTGGCCATCAGCTCGAACGATGTCGAGAACTACCCACAAGATTCGCCAGAACAAATGGTCCGCGAAGCCGAAGACCAAGGCTACACCTTCCCGTATCTCTACGATGAAGATCAAGCAATCGCCAAAGCCTACAAAGCGGCCTGCACGCCTGACTTCTACGTGTTTGATGCCGATCAAAAACTAGTCTACCGCGGTCAATTTGACAGCAGCCGACCAAGAAACGGCATGGATATCACCGGCGAAGATCTCCGCAAAGCGGTCGATACCGTCCTTGCCGGAGAAAGCGTTCCTGAAGATCAAACCCCAAGCATAGGGTGCAACATCAAATGGAAACCGGACGCAGAACCCGATTATTTTAATTCCCAAGGGATATCGTGAAGTTAGCTTTTGGACAATGATTCCGGGTGGCCGCGATGTCGGTTTTGGAGATCGCATGCCACTGGAATATGCATCTTCAAAACGACGCCGGGGTCGATGCTAGTTGATTCGAGGTTAAACCGGGTTCTATTTATTACCACGAAGGCTCGAAGACACGAAGGAATTATGAAGTAAAATGCTTCGTTGTTGTTTGATCTCAAATTAAAACCGTATCCGGATTCGTTAGAATTCGGTTTTTCGTCATTGAGGGTTCTCTGAAGTCTTACGACTTCAGCTACGTTTGCTGTCGTAAAATCTTGTCGCTCTTCATTCTCGTGTGCCACTGGCATTTTGCCAGTGCAGAATTGCAAATTGACTTCACTCGTCAGCTATTATTTTGAATCGCAATGGTTCAAGTTGTGTTAAAAACCTACATGATCTCTGGTCCAATTGCAGCACACACTGGCAGAGCCAGTGGCACCCGAGGGACTATCTGATTCATAAATCTCTTCTTTCTTTGTGTCTTCGAGCCTTGGTGGTTACATCTATTTGCACTTCCTCCTCGCTTACGCTTCGCGCTTGTGATTGTTGTTTTTCACTTCAGATTTAATTCATTCCTTCTCGTCGCTTCATATTAAATTCCATCCGGTCTTCCCGGCATCAAAACAAAAAAAGTGGTAGCTACCACTGGCTGCTTTTGTTGCTTTCGGCTGTAGAGGGTTTTACGCGCCGCCTGGAGCAACTTGTTTTTTGCTTGGTCTTCCATTTCTTTTTTTAGAGTGCCTGGTTATTTCTCGGTCGAAGCGGCAGTCTGTCAGAACTTCGAGTTGCCAAAGCTGTACAAAAAACAAACGTGTGTCTGATGGTGATGAATCCGGACGACACTTCGAGCACAACCTCGAAACGCTTGGCATCAGCAACGCAATCATTGGTAGAACCGGTGGTGCCTCGTCGCGGCCTTTTGAACCACTAGCAACACGAAGCCGAATTTCTTGCGAAATCGACCCACATGTCAGGCCATCTACTGTATCAGCTTGACGCCTGAACGGTCCTGAAAAATCTTGTTCTAAAACCGGCGAACAAGAATTCGCTCCACATATTTTACTCGTTGATGATGTTCAAATCCTCGCGCATTTGTTTGCCGGTTTCCCGGCGCGACTCTCCCAGGTTAGGGCAGGCTATCAACCTGTGCTTGCTGACCATGCATGGAAATTCCTTTATAGCAAACCTGTCGCAATGCTGTTTGACGTGGTCCTCCAAAAATTAAAGTGGAACAATTTATTTTACCCAAACGGCTAAGAGCTGAGGCCGATCCCCAAAACTTCGCCTAACAAAAATACAATTCATGAAAGTAGTATGACACCGGAATGTACACCATGTGTACTTTGCAAAAAAAATAAAAAGATATTACCACTAAGGCACGAAGACACGAATGAAGGAAGAAGGAAAGATTTAAACACGGAGGACGTAGAGGACACAGAGAGTTTGAATTCGGATCTTTCTCCGTGATCTCTGCGTCCTCTGTGTTTAGATTGGAAAGCGCTTGCAACAAGAATAGTTGCAAGGTTTACACTTTTATGGTTTGGCAAAATGAATTCGTAGGTTGGCTGCTCGCCAGCCGACTTTTGAAGTGCAAAAAAGATTTCTCACGCAAAGTCGCAAAGTCGCCAAGTCGCCAAGTCGCCAAGTCGCAAAGTCGCAAAGTCGCAAAGTCGCAAAGTCGCAAAGTCGCAAAGTCGCAAAGTCGCAAAGTCGCAAAGTCGCCAAGGCGCCAAGGCGCCAAGGCGCCAAGGCGCCAAGGCGCCAAGGCGCCAAGGCGCCAAGGCGCCA
>NVWB01000072.1 GCA_002733575.1 Blastopirellula sp.
CCTACATCAAGCTGCCCCGCTCGGTCAGTTATATTAATCCCAAGTACATGATTTTAGAGCAAAGCCGCCGTTATCCGTGTAACTTGAATCAAAATTTTCAATTGATAACCCTGTTGCCCCCGGTTGGCAACGATGAACTTTTAGTCCGCCAGTATCTGAATCATTTCTTTCTCAAAGAAACTACCTACAAATCGTATCAAGACTACATCGATAACACCTATCTTAAACACCATATGGCAGAGACTAAAATTGTCAACGGGCTGGGTGATCCAGAACAGTGGTACTCGTTGCTTCCGCCTGCGATGTACCAAAATCTAAAAGAACGCATTGATTTAGATTTTGCAGCAACTAGAAAAGAAATCTACGCCGCCAATGTTAGTGTTTCGCTTGACTTATATGTCAAGAATGTGAAGACCTTAATTGTCAACGTCTACGAAATCAACACGGACAACTACTATCGAGAAAACCTAAAACAAGTAAACACGAACATTAATCTCGATGGCCTGGTTGCCAACAAACAGCAGATATTCAACTACAAAGAACCTGCCTTACGACGTGTAAAACGGCATTTTGAGTTTCCTACCATCGATAAAGCGGGCGTCTATGTGGTCGACTTTATCGGCAACGGTAAAAGCAGTCGGGTCGTCGTCCGTAAAGGCCAACTGCGTCATTTGGTGCGCACCAGCACTGCCGGGCATGTCTTCACGATTTTGAATGAAGCAAACGAACTCGTTCCCAAGGCCACGTTATGGATGGCAGGAACAGAGTACAAACCAAGTAAAGATGGCCGCATCATTGTGCCATTTAGTGCTCAACCCAGAACGCAACCGATCATTCTCTCGCACGAAGGACTTAGTTCACTCCAGAATTTCAGCCATCAATCCGAAAACTACGCTCTTAGCGCCGGTATTTTTGTTGATCGACAATCTTTACTCAAACGCAAAAAGGCATCCGTGGTTGTTCGTTCTGGTCTGAAGTTGAACGGAACGCCTGTCACGCTATCAGTCCTGGAAAATATCAAACTGACAATTTCATCGGTCGACCATGATGGCGTATCGACCTCGAAAGAAGTGAGTGATTTCGAACTTTACGAAGACCGTGAATCGGTGTTTGAGTTCCAAGTGCCAGATCGTTTGTCTCAAATTCAATTTTCACTTTCAGCACAAGTTAAAAACGCCAGTCAAAATAAAAAAAACACGCTGACAACAACACAATCTTTCACGCTGAATCAAATTGATCGTACTGAAAATGTCGACGATTTACATCTCGCCAAAATTGATGGTCAATATTACATTGATCTGCTGGGGAAAACTGGGGAAGTCAAGTCGGAACGCCCTGTACACTTGGTATTCAAGCACCGCGATTTCCGCAACTCGATTAATGCCTCGTTACAAACCAACAACGGCGGTAGAATCAAATTAGGGACATTAAAAGACATTACCTCTGTGACAGCCAATGGTCCCGAAGGTATCTCGAAGAAGTGGACCTTATTAAACGATCAACATTCGCAATATCAAACGCTGCATGCTGCCTCTGGTGAGACGATTTCGGTTCCCTACACAGGCACATCTAATAAGCCGCTTCGCGAAGAGTTCTCGCTGTTAGAACTACGAGGGAATGCGTTTGTATCAGATCAATTCAAGGCCCTGTCAATCAAAAACGGGTTGTTACAGGTCGGGGATCTACCGCGAGGCGATTATGACTTGCTATTGAAACAGACCGGCCAGAGAATTCGTTTGAAGTTTACCGAAGGTGAAAAGAAGGCCGGGTATGTTCTGAGCAAAAATCGCCACTTAGAACAACGGGGCAATAAACCACTGCAAATCAGTAAAGTAGTTGCCGACGAAAAATCATTAACCGTGATCTTGGCAAACACATCGAAGTTTACACGTGTTCATCTGTTCGCGACTCGCTATCATCCGGCGTTTGATTCGTACCGGTATTTCAGTCAAGTTCAAGACGCTGGGCCGTATACCATTCGGGTTCCGAAGCAACTTTCGCTTTATGTCGAAGGGCGAAACATTGGCGACGAGTATCGATATATCATCGACCGTAAGTATGCCGCTAAATACCCTGGCAATTTGCTCAGTCGCCCAAGTTTACTGTTGAACCCTTGGGCTATTCGTAAGACCGAGACTGAACAACAATCGGCAGCAGCAGGCGATGAATTTGGAGCACTTGCTGATAGTGAACCAGCCTCTGCCAAGCGTCCTTCCGAAGGTAGAGGTCAAGCTTCGGCCAGCGGAGATTTTGCGAACCTTGACTTCTTGGCAAATGCCAGCAGTGTGTTGTTGAACTTGAAGCCTAATAAAAAGGGCCAAGTCGTGATCGATCTCAAAGACATCGGCCCCAATCAACAATTACATTTTGTGGCAATTGACCCTGCAAGTACCACCTATCGAACCGTTTCCTTGGCAGAAATTGAAACGAAAACCACCGATTTGCGGTTGATCACAGGTCTCGATCCGAAGCAACACTTCACGCAACAAAAACAAATCAGTGTAGTGCCAGCCAAAGGGGAATTTGAGATCTCAGACATCTCCACTGCCCGGTTTGAAGCTTACAATCAACTAGGTAAGATCTATCAGATGTACGCAACCCTCAGTGGTAATGCGAATCTGAGGGAATTCAATTTCATCTTAACTTGGCACAAGCTGACTACTGAGGAGAAACAAGGAAAATACTCAAAATATGCTTGCCATGAGTTGAATTTCTTCCTGTATAAGAAAGACCCTAAGTTCTTCAAGTCAGCGGTGCAGCCCTATTTACGCAACAAAATGCACAAAACGTTTATGGACGATTGGCTCATTGACGCCAACTTGTCAGGGTACCTTCTCCCCTGGAACCATGAACAACTCAACGTGGTTGAAAGAATTCTATTAGCACAGAAAATTAAAAATGAATCACAGGTAACATCACGACATGTGACCGATTTGTTCAATCTGATTCCGCCCAATATCGATCACTACAATCACTTATTTGACACGGCCATCAAGGGTAGTGCATTGGAAACTAAAAGTGAATTTGAATTTGCTGGTGAAAAAGAGGAACTGGTAAGAGGACTAGGGGCCTTGATGCGTATTCCATCTGCGTCAATGAAAGAACATGCGGCAAATGATCCCTTTGGTGGAGAAAGAGATGAAAAACTCTCCTACCGTAGCAAGAGTAATGCGTTAGGTCTGGAGATGGCCAAACGGCGTATGCTTTCTGATAAAAAGATTTTATCAGGAAGCAATTTGGCACTAGCCAAACAAGTCACAAGAAAAAGTTTTTATGACATGGACCTCGCTGGCATTGCCAGCGTCCGCCAGTTCTATCAAAAACTCGACAAAACCCAAGAATGGGTCGAAAATAATTATTACAAACTACCCATCGAGCAGCAAAACGCCAGCTTAGTTTCGGTGAACGCGTTCTGGAAAGATTACGCAGATCATCAAGGCGATGCTCCATTTTTCTCCGCCAAATTCGCAGAAGCGTCTCGCAATTTTAGTGAGATAATGTTTGCTCTGTCGGTACTTGATATCCCACTAGAATCTGGAGAACACAAGACTGAATTTGATCAGGCCAAGATGACGCTGACTGCTGCTACTCCGATGATTGTCTATCACGAAGAGATCAAACCAACAACTACAGTAGCCGAATCGACACCGATTTTAGTAAGCCAAAACTTCTTTCGTCATTCAGACCGTTATCGACACGAAAACAACGAACGTCTCGATAAATATGTGACCGATGAGTTTTTGGTTCACACGGTCTATGGTTGCCAAATCGTAGTCACTAACCCAACTTCCTCGCCGCAGAAACTTGATCTATTATTGCAAATTCCAATCGGGGCAATGCCGGTTTTAAATAGCAAATCGACCCGAAACGTACATCTCAATTTACAGTCATACAACACGCAAACCATTGAGTATCACTTCTACTTCCCTGCTGCTGGCAAGTTTAATCACTACCCCGTCCATGTTTCAAAGAACGAACTGCTATTGGCTTCGGCTGAATCTGTGAAGCTTAATGTAGTGAATAAGCTCACAAACTTAGATAAAGAGTCGTGGGACTATGTTTCACAAAATGGTTCAGAAGCAGATGTGTTGACCTATTTGAAAGAGCATAATCTTAATCGTACCACGCTAGATAAAATCGCATTCCGCATGGGCGATGAAAAATACTTCCAACAAATAACTGAACTGCTACAAAAACGTCATGTCTATAATCACACGCTTTGGTCGTATGGCATCAAACATAATTCGCTGACTGAAGTGAATCAATATCTTCAACACAGCAACAACTTTGTAAATCAGTGTGGCATGTACATCGATAGCCCTGCCTTGACGATTGATCCTGTGATTCGCAAGTCCTATCAACATATGGACTACCGCCCACTGGTCAACGCCAGGGCCCATCAGTTAGGTCGAACGCGACAGATACTAAACAACCGCTTTCATCAGCAGTATCATCGATTGTTAAAAGTGCTCAGCTATCGTCGAAAACTGAATGACGAAGATAAAATGTCGCTTACCTATTACATGCTACTGCAAGACCGAATCGGCGAAGCGATTGATCTATTTGAGAGTGTCGAAAAAGATAACCTAGACACCGATCTTCAATACGACTACTTCACTACGTATCTAAACTTCTACGAAGACGATCACAAACAGGCCCGCGAAATACTTAAGAAGTACGCCGAGTACCCTGTTGACCGCTGGCGAGATGCGTTTGCCAGTGTTAAAGTTCAACTGGATGAAATCGAAGGCAAAGCGTTTGAAGTGATCGACGAAGAAAGTCGTACACAACAACAAACGAACTTGGCCGCCACACAAGCTAGTTTTGAATTTCAAGTCGAAGCAAAGAAAGTTCGTATCGATTACCAAAACTTGACCCAGGTTCAAGTCAACTATTACCTGATGGATATCGAACTGTTGTTCAGCCGCAACCCGTTTGTGCAGAAGTATAGCGGGCAGTTCTCTAACATTCGCCCTAATAGCACAAAACAAATTGAGCTACCCAAGAACAAAAAGGTCTTCTCGTTTGACTTGCCGAAAGAACTGCAAACCAGCAATGTGTTAATCGAAATTGTGTCTGCTGGTGAGACGAAAACACAGGCCTATTATTCCAACTCACTCAAGGTACAGTTGATCTCAAATTATGGGCAACTTCGTGTCACCGAAAGTGAAGAAGGAAAACCACTTTCCAAAGTATATGTTAAGGTCTACGCCCAACGTAAAGATGGACAGGTGAAGTTCTTCAAAGATGGCTACACCGATCTACGTGGTCGGTTTGATTACACTTCGCTGAATACGAATGAGTTAGACTTTGTTGATAAACTGTCACTGTTAATACTCAGTGAAGACCATGGAGCTGTAGTGCGAGAAGTGCAGCCGCCGAAACGGTAGCGAAAAAAGGGTTATGCAAACCTATGTGTTGCGTAACCCTTGTAAACCTTAACTCAACAAATACGTTGGCAAAAAGTTCTTATCTTGCGGTAGAACCTTTTTTGCGTTTTTTGGTTTTGAATTTTGATTTGTTGAATGGATGTTTGCTGTCATTGTACTGTACTGGCCCAGCGACCTTCGGTGGTTACTCCAGGCGACTCTCAATTCGCTCAAAGATGTGGTAAATGTCTATCAAGAAGAACTTATAACATTCGAGCCTGTCGGTCAATTATAATACCATCTTATTTGAACTGACATGCACGACTCACTCAGTGAAGAAACGATACCACTGCCGAAGAACTGGTCGCAATCGGTTCGCCATTCCTTACTCAATGTTATCGGTCTTGTCCGAATTAGCATGCTGGCAGGTCGCGAATATCTATTAAGAAAAGGTCTTGCCTCCACTGCCCATTTCCACGAGTGGAGACAGAAGTGTCCTTACTGCGTGAAGAGCTAAGGATTCGCGGAGCAAGGATGAAACGAATCAATTCACAAAGACGACCTCAGTACACTCCCATAGAACGCGTGGCCATTATGGAACTCCGAGCAATGAGAGATTGGAATTAGGCGGAGACCGCTCGGCACTTCTTTATCTCGGATGATACGATCAGAGCTTGGCTGCGTCGTGTGGATAACGATTCTCTGCCCCCGTCAATCGCTTCCCCTGTGCAAAACCACAAGTAGATGTTCAAGTTATCCCAATCCCTGGCCCTCGACTGTTACAACCCGTAAATTCGGATTTTGTGGTGAAAAAGGACTTGCATTGGAGAGCAATGAAGCCTTTCTTAAAATTGACTCTAATTAGTCAGAAATATAACACTATATTTATTTTGAATTACAATTTTTTACACCTTGAAATGCTCGCTGTCTGTGATAATAAATCCATCGATCAGTTAATAGAGTTTAAATGTCTGCTACAACAGAAATTAGTTTAAATTCAAACACCGCTTCGACATCTCAAGAGGCTAATTCTTGGAGCCCTTCTTTTTCTGGGGCGATAGCCAAAAAAGGGATTTGGGCTCTCGGTGATCAGTTTGTTGTGAGTGGCATGAATTTCATCTCAACTGTCATTGTAGGAAGATGGTGTGGATTCGGAGAATTAGGTCTCTATTCCTTAGTATTTATACTTCTACTTTTGATCAGTGTCTTTCAACATTCATTAATTTTGAATCCATACACCGTATTCAGTTGTCAATTGTCAGGCAAACGAAAGAAACGATATTCTGGATGTATTCTTGCACAACAGTTCTTGTTCATGGCGGTAAGTGCGATTGGCTTGCTAGTCTTGGCTATTTTGACTTCTTATCTCTCTGTAAATTCAAAGATGGTGCAAGTATTCTTTGCTCTCAGTTTCACAGTTCCACTTTTTTCAGCGCGAGAATTTATACGGCGTTTTCTACTCGCTCAACTAAACACCTCTGCGACATTTTTACTAGATGTTTGTGTGGCATTACTCCAAATTAGTGGACTGCTTATTTTAGCAATAACAGATCAACTCACAACTGTTTCTGCATGTCTTGTTATTGCATTGTCTTGTGGGTTGCCAAGCATTCTATGGTTTGCCTTTAATTCGACCTCCTTCGATTTTCAGAGACGATTTTTCCGAGTGTTAATACGTAAGCATTGGAACTATGGACGATGGATATGTGCTAGCCAGTTTACAGATGTCACTCAGTCCTACGCCGTTCACTGGATTTTGGCCGTAATGATTGGAGTTGCCGCCACTGGTTATTATTCTGCTTATTACTCAATCATCATGATCTTCAATCCCTTCATTCTTGCGATATCCAGTATTTTATTACCTCGTGCATCTCAAGTCTATCATGATGGAGGCGTTCTAGAACTACGTCGAATCGTACTTAAAGGGACGATTGTATTAGGAATGATTGTCGTTGCTTTATCATTTCCTGTTGTGATTTTAAGTGATCGAATTGTCCAATTTCTCTACGAAGTTGATATTGCCTCCGGGAATAACGGGCTAATGATCATCTTAGCTTTAACTGTCCTTCTTGGAGCGTTGAGCTTTGCATCTGATTGCGGACTCAATGTACTAGGAAAACCGGAGATTAATTTTTTGTCAGGTTTCATGGGATTAATAGTAACAGCCATCGCGGCTCCAATCTTTGCTTTATTTTGGAATATTGAAGGTGCTGCATTGGGAGTATTAATTGCTGTCGCTGTTGCTTCATCGATTCAAATTATCGGTTTTATTTATGTCACTAATTGTTCACATTCAGATCCTGTACTGAACAAAAGTATTTCGGGTTAAGGTGACGAGTTGTGCCTACGTTTCAAATAACATCGAAGTGCAAGAAACATTGTTCATTTTACTTCAAAAGGAAAATTCACATGAAAGAAACAATTCTCACTGATATTCGAGATTTCATTTTCTCTCAGTTTCCCATTGCTACTCAACAAAATATTTCTGATGATACTTCACTGATTGATCAAGGTATTATCGACTCAATGGGAGTGTTAGAAATCGTAACATTTATAGAAGAAAAATATACGATCATACTTGATGATGACGAAATGCTAGGCGACAACTTTCACTCAATTGACGCGTTATCAAAGTTTGTCCACAGTAAATTAAATAGCTCTGTCGTATAGGAATTATTTTTATGGATTTTCTCGTACATCATATGCTTCGCACAAGTGCTGAACGATTTCCTGATAAGGAAGCGTTAGTGCATGGGGACTCTAGACTGTCTTTTTCGGGGGTTGAAAAGTTTGTTCAACGTGTTGCTTTTGGGCTACGGAACGGCGGAGTGCAGCGTAATGATCGAGTTGGAATCTTCTTGGAACCCTCAGTTGATCAAGTCGTGTCGATTTTTGCTGTTTCTCAGGCAGGTGGCGTTTTTGTGCCGATGCACCACGGTTTGTTTCCACAGCAAGTAATGCATATCATCAATGATTGCGAGGTGAAGGTCTTAGTTACCGATGCGAAACGATTGAGTAAATTATCAGAACAACTTAGTGAAATGCCCTCACTAGAACTTATTGTTGTTGTAAATGACTCAGACTGTGCAATCCCGCAGAAGATGGTCTCATTCAAAGGGCTTTCAAGTTCTGAAGATCTCAGTCCGTGGAATGATGTTTGCATTCAAAATGATCTCGCTGCAATTTTATACACTTCAGGGTCTACTGGAAAACCTAAAGGAGTAATGCTTAGCCATGCAAATATTATGGCAGGTGCGTCAATCGTTTCTGAATACCTGGAAATTACTAATGTTGATCGAATTCTGGCCGTATTACCGTTTAGCTTTGATGCCGGATTAAATCAATTGACAACAGCGGTTCAACAGGGAAGTACTTTAGTGTTGATGCAATTTCTATTTGCCAGACAGATTGTTGAAATGCTAGAGAGAGAATCTATTACCGGATTGGCGGGTGTGCCCTCTTTGTGGTCTCTTTTATCACAACCCAGCTCAAAACTCAAAACAACAGACCTTCTAGATCTTCGGTATATCACGAATACTGGCGGTGCAATGCAACAGACGATATTAAAAAAACTTCGTGAAGCTCTACCCTCCACTGACGTGTATTTAATGTATGGCCTAACCGAGGCATTTCGCTCAACTTATCTACCACCTTGTGAGTTAGATAATCATTCGGGCTCAATGGGAAAAGCAATCCCAAACACTGAGGTCTTTGTCGTCAATGAACAGAACGAGTTATGCGGTCCAGGAGAGATCGGTGAACTTGTGCATCATGGGCCAACCGTATCGATGGGATACTGGGGACATCCTGAATTGACAAATAGCGTCTTAAGACCGCATCCTTTTCCAGCTTCAGGAACCTTGGAGCCCTGTAAGGTATGCTACTCGGGAGACCTTGTTAAAACCGATGACGATGGATATTTATACTTTGTTGGGCGTCGCGATAATCAAATAAAATCTTCTGGGTTTCGTATCAGCCCGACAGAGGTTGAAGAGTATCTGTGCAAAAGTGCAAATTTACAAGAAGCTGCTGTGATTGGAATTCCCGATTCTATTTTGGGACATCGTATCAAAGCATTTGTAGTTCCGAGTGAAGGAATGATGGTTCAATCGGAAGGATTACTAGCGAAATGTTCAACCTATATGCCACGTCACATGATTCCCAAAACAATTGAAGTTGTTGAAGCATTACCAAAGACTTCCAGCGGAAAGATTGACTATTCAAGCCTTAGAAAACAAGAAGAGGGTGTCTGATTTAATATGATTAGGGCTAAACATACAAATACGTCTCAGGTTGACTCAATTATTGAAAACTATTTCTCTACAAAGCAAGGAGAACTTTGTATCGGAAAGATTCCGATCTCAGAACTAGCTCATAAATATGGTACTCCTTTTTATGTTTATGACCAAAGAGTGATGGAGCACAAGTTAGATGTACTGCAAAAAACATTCAAAACAGATTTTGAAATTTACTATTCGATAAAGGCTAATCCTAATCAACATATACTCCGTTTATTTATTGAACGTGGTTGCGGCTTAGAAATAGCATCTGGCGGAGAACTCTTTCAGGCATTGAAGGCAAACTGCCCCGCCAACAAGATTATTTTTGCTGGGCCTGGAAAATGCGACGATGAACTTGAATATGCGATTGAAAATAATGTAGGTGAGATACACGTTGAGTCTTTATGTGAAGCGAAAAGAATTAGTGCAATCAGCCATCAGTTTAAAAAGACAACTCCGATTGCATTACGTATAAACCCAAGTGGTGATGCTCAAGGTGGGGCAATGCGTATGGGAGGTAAAGCCGCACCTTTTGGTATCGATGAGGAAGTATTAGCTGAAGTTTTGGATCAAGTTTCAGTTGATCCCAATTTAGAAGTTGTAGGAATTCATCTATTTACCGGCACTCAAATACTTGATCACACAGTTTTGGCGACTCAATACCGAAAAGCAGTTGCGATTGCGAAGCGAGTAGCTACACAACTAAATAGGCCTCTTAAGACAATCGATTTTGGTGGCGGGTTAGGAATTCCCTATTTCACTCACGAAAACCCACTTGATTTAGACGCATTTTCGATCTCTCTTTCCGAAATCGTCGAAGAAATTAAGAACGACCGTTTCCTTGCTCCTGCTCGACTCATGATCGAACCAGGACGCTTTCTCGTAGGGGAATCTGGAATCTATGTCTCTCGGGTGAACCAAGTAAAGACTTCAAGAGGCAAACAATTTGTCATCGTCGATGGTGGAATGCATCATCATCTAGCAGCTTCCGGGAATTTAGGACAAACCATTAAACGAAATTATCCAGTAAGCCTTGTCACTAAATTGAATCGTACTGACAGGGAGCCCGTTGATGTTGTCGGACCGCTTTGCACTCCTTTGGACGTCCTAGCAAGAAATGTATCTCTCCCGCATGCTGAGGTCGGAGATTTATTTGCCGTTTTTCAATCGGGAGCCTATGGGCGATCTGCGAGTCCTCTAGGATTTCTTAGCCATAATAGCCCGCCAGAAGTTTGGGTGAATCATGATACAGATAAAATGATTCGGCAACGTGGAAAATTTTCAGATTTACTAATCGACCAGGGTTAATAAATAATTCACCGAAAGAAGAACAAAACACATGGTTGCATTAAAAAAAATTACAGAAGAGATATTCGATGATGTTTTTGAAAAATACTTGGTCGATGATGACCCGTACTTAGGTAAAGAAGACTGGTTGCGATTGTTCACTCTTTCACCCAATCAAGATGAAGATTACAGTGGCTATGCACTGATTGACGGAAATGATATTGTCGGCATGCTAGGCATGTTTTTTAGTAAAAGATCAATTAAGAGTCAAACACAACGATTCTGCAATCTCCACAGTTGGTTTGTCGATGAGGAATATCGCAGTCACAGTTTATCGTTGATGCGACCTGCAATAAAGCTGAAAGATCATACGTTAACTGATTTTACGCCTACTGATAAAGTATGTGACATTTCCAAAAAACTTGGTTTCAAAGAAGTCGATGCCCGAGTAAAGATTCTTTCCCCCTTTTCATCCTCAAAGGGAAAGTCCTCTCTTAATGTACTAGAGAATCCAATTGATATTGCATCTCGATTAAGTGACGTTGACGCTAGGCTTTTACAAGATCATCAGAGCGATACATTTGGTAGTCTGTTGCTCGAAGATAAAGGTGAATATTGTTATGTAATTTTCACTCAGGTTGAACGGCACATTGTTCCATATTCCTATATTCATTACATAAGCAATAAGAGTATGTTCGAGCAGTATGAACAAGCCATCAAGAGACACTTAACAAAGAATAGTAAGAGCAAATACGTTGCCGTTAATTCTCGCCTTGTTCAAGGGCTTAATTTGCCTTGGAGTTTTACATTGCCGGTAAGCACTACTCAATTATTTCGCTCAAAAGACTTGTCTCCTACAGATATTGACTCACTTTACACAGAAGTTTCTCTCTTGAAGCTGGCCACTTATCCAAGCATTAAACATTCCATAAAAAAAATCGTAATGAATCCATATAAAACTCTTATTGGATGATAAGGAATTTGCACGAATAATTTCATTTCATAGAATTGAATCATCGTTCTTTTCTAACAGCTAGAAGCTACTCAGAACAAGGTAGAACCTCACCAATTTTAGGGCTGCATGATCAACTGCTTAAGCCTTTACTTTATTTCTCAATCTCCGATTCAACGACAGGTTGAGACGAAATCAAATAAGGAGATGCCGCACACGAATGACAGGCACAACAATCAAAGTGCGTGTAAGGTAACGGTGGAGTACTAGCCCAGCGACTTTCGGTGGTTCATTTAAGCGATTCTCAATCCACACCAAGCTGTGGTTATCATCCATGTAGGAGAACTTAAAACATTCGAGGCTGTTGGTCAATTATCATGTCTGGCAGATTCAATTTTGAAGCTCGCAGGAGGCGACCCTACGCATAAGATGAACCACGTGAAAGTTGGTGTTGCCTGTGACTGCCATGCTTTAAAATGGCGATATGGAAGCATCGCAAACTAAACACGATACACCACCCAATGCTAGAGAGGGCAGAAGCAAAATCGCATAGTGAGGTCTCAACTTCCGTGAGGGTTCAATCGCCATGAAGCAAAACCCAATAGCTTGATTTTCAACCGGTAAACTCCATGACCAGCATCTAATTTGAGATCTAAATTCAACTGTTGCAGGATGTTCACGCCGAAGGTTGCTGGGCTAGTTCACCGTCTCATAATCTAGTTCGGTTCAACAGACGCGGTTGTTGTGAAACTTGTTCTTATCAAGAGTTAGTTTTACCTTTTCCGTATTTTATATTCCGCCTAATCATTACGACCAGAACGAAGACAGCTAATCTTACAGGTATTGATTGCGACTTGGTTTAGGGCTTAGGTTGTCTTTCAGTTATCCATCATCAGATTTTAAAGTTATAAAAAACTCATTTTAATATAAATCTAAGAAGCTGGTTTTTTAGAGATCACCTTTTTTGGACTGTCGGAAATCAACTTTTGCGGTATATAGGTAAATGCAGGGAAGCTGATAGGCTGACCTGCGTTTCGATTAAAAGAAGTCGATTAGAAACGCAGGAAAAATTAAGAAACAGACTTCAAATTCTAACGAAATCGAAAGAAATATAAGTATGAAGATGAAAAAAGGTATTGCTATTTTAATAGCGACAGCACTGTTCGCTCTCAGCAGTTCGTATGCTTTGGCAGGTATAACGATTACCGGTGACGTAACAAAGGGATTTGGTGTCTTTACGATTACGGAAGACATCGTGTTCAACCTTGTAGATGGTACCGCGCCCAATCCCAATGCCGACCCTTATGCCATACTCTTTCATGACTGGATGATCGACAAAGGAGCGTGGTGGGATGGCTATACCGGGATTGGCGGACGTCATCAGCTTGACGGTGATCTTCTGGCCCTTAGCCGTGATCCGACGCCGTTCGACACAACCTCCAATGACATCTTCGTCGTTGACGGTGGTGCAAGAAGTAACGTCTTGACCAGCGCACCCTTATTTGACGGCAATTTCTATAATCGGGGGTCTGTGTTGTTTTTCAGCAATACGTATCAGCAGGTACGCCAGTTAGGCCCTACGGCCTTAGGGCACGGCGACCGCTTAGTGATCGGAGCGGGATCTTGGAAAATGCCGACTATTGAAGGATGGGATTTGCGTGGGGAGTTCTCCGGCGATGTAACTATATATCGGGCGCTAGGGTTGAACCCACAAGCAAGCGGTGCGATTCCGGTCGCAACTACGAATCTCGCCGCCGTCCCCGAGCCAACATCCCTAGCCATCTTCGGCATTGGAGCCTTGTGCTTCGGTGGAGCAGGTGCAGCACGTCGAAGACGTAAAGAGAAACAAGCGGCAGCTGCTTAGTAATTCTTAGTAAATAGGGATTACAACGGGGTTAAGACGGGTGGCAATTTGCTGCCCGTCTTTTTGTTTCTTGGTGCAATACATTTGGAAATAGTCACTCTCCTTGATTCTGTCAAGGAAAAACTAAGAATAATGCGTAAAAATCTGCTTTAGTTGTCAGGAATCGAATGTTGGTGGCATATAGGATATAGAGAGATACTGTTTTCTTTAGCAGGATCGGACTTCCGTAATTATCATTTAGCATTGGAAATACATTATGAAACGCACAATTCAATTAGCGGTAGCGTGTGTGGCGGTGATGTTTACGGTGGGGCAGGTTCAGGCAGAGGTAATTTTCTCTCTAAATAACCCTGATCTTTCCCGTAATAATACATGGTCATTCGGAGAAATTTTTACCGTGGGTGGGCAGGATCTCACCGTAAATTCACTTGGAGCTTTTGATGCAAATGGTGACGGGTTTGTTACTTCAGGTGGCATACCAGTGGGAATTTACCTAGAGTCTGATCAAAGCCTCCTCGTTTCCACTAATGTTATGAGCTCTGATCCACTAATTGGAAATTTTCGATTTGGAGATATTTCGCCATTAACGCTCCTCAGCGGAGAGCAATACCGTGTAGTCGCTGTGAACCGAGACGATCTTTATAATAAAACCGTTAATGCTTATGATGTGAGCTCATTAGTCAGCTATGATGGCTACGGGTATGGCCAATTTGCAAATCTAACCTTTAGTAATGTTTTTACTGGTGGCACTAACACGCATGGAGTGTGGATGGCCAATTTAGATGCTTCTCCTTCCACCGTTCCAGAACCCACCTCACTAGCCATCTTCGGCATCGGAGCATTGTGCATGGGAGCATCCGCAGCACGACGAAGACGTAAAGAGAAACAAGCTGCAGAAGCTTAACAAACTTTGGCAAACCGGAATGAAGACGGGTGGCATTTGCTGCCCGTTTTTTGTTTCTTGATGGAGCTAGATTGAAATGCAAGAGGTTGGATAGTCTGGTGGCGTTAACTGTTGGTGTTGCTGTTTAGAACACTGTTTCTCGACTCAAATGCAAAATGGGGGTGGGGGGTGTTTCCCACAAAAAAATTGTTTTGTGCGCAAAAGCGACGCGGTCGATAATCGCTCTGGAGCTTCTCAGGTGGTTCAAGGGACCCGCGTTTTTCTGTGGCAGCGTTGCTCATGTCCGGCTGATCGGTGCATACTCATACTGGCTTGTGGGGTCTAGGGCTGGTTGTTGATTGGTGGGGCTCATCTATCGGTTTTGCTTTTGGCTGGCTTGGTCGGTGCTTCTGTTGGGTTGTCGTTGGTCGCATGTCTTCGTTGTAACTGTCGGTGGTGGTGTGGTTTGGGGGTTGTGCCAGGCGGTTGGTTTGTCGGCTGGCTGGTTGGGTGGTTTTATGGCCGGTACTGTTTTCCTAAGAGCTTAAGGGATATTCAAGAGATTCTTGACCGTTTACTAAGCCAACGCGGGGAGCTGTCTCTGCTTAAAAAACTTCGTTTCTAAAATTCCAACTGGATCAAATTTGGGGTGAAGATTTCTATTCAACTAATAGTATATCTTGTATTGTGTTCATTACTCCAATCCCCACTGGGAAAACAAGTCATCAGCTTGATCTTCTTGATCTTGTTTTGATGCCAGTGAGCTGGATGCCATTTCACTAGCGGCAGCCAGGTCTAGCAATTGTTCGTGGTCTGTTAATTGTTCATATTCGGACGACCACAGGGTGTCGAGTTCGTGGAACTCTGCCATTGGTTCAAGATCGATTCGAGTGTTGCTCGTGCTGCGGATCGGTTCAGCTTCGAGCAACGGGGTGGTTGTGAAGTTTGTGTTTGTCACGTCAGGCACAGCCCAATAGTGTCCGGTAAAAAAACTGGAGAATGGGCTAGCGCGATGGGTGTCCTTATGTTACCACGAGTAAATGAACGCACGCAAGCATCGTGAAACTAAGTTGTCTATTTGGCCGCATCAGGTTGAAGGGGGCAAGTATGTCAAGATTTTGCAACGCTTTGTTGATTCGATTCGCGAAGAAGATATGGAGCAAGGCCATGGCAATCAGCATCTGTTTCTTGATGATGTTTTTATCGCTTATCTTTTAGCATTTTACAATTCCTCGATTCGTTCGCTGCGAACGATTGAAGACTTTAGCCAAACCGTGCAAGGGCAGCGTTCGCTGTCGGTACGAAAGATTTGCAAGAGCACGCTTTCCGATTTCAACAAGTTGGCTGATCCGAAGCGACTTGAGCCTCTGTTGGCCGCTCTGCGAGCTGATTTGGCTCGAAAACAACCACAGAAAACCGGCCCCAAAAATGACCTTGCCCGTTTGCTGGAACAGGCCGTTGCGGTTGATGGAACATTTTTCCCCGCGTTGTCCAACGTGGCCTGGGCGATTCAATACCGCAATCAACATAGTAAGCAAAAACATCGTGCGCGCGTCGATACGATGCTCGATATTTCAACCGGTTTGCCCGAAACGATGGTGGTGCCAGAGCCGAAGCAAGGCGAAGCAGATGCGGCTATCGAGCAGTTGAAAGCAGGTAAGCTTTACTTGTTTGATCGCGGCTACAACAGCCTGCCGCTGATTGCTGCACACTATGAATTTCCAGCCAAACGTCCGCCTAAAATGCAATCGCAATTTGTGATGCGACTCAAAGGTGAAAGCCGCGGCACGATTGGGCTTGAAGTGGTGCAAGAACTTTCGATCAACGAAGCAGATCGTAATGCTGGCGTGGTGAGTGATCGTGTGGTTCGCTTGAATTCCGAAAAGTCCAATCGACTCGGCTTACAAAACATCGAGCTACGCGAAGTGATTATCGAATATGAAGAGGCGGGAGAAACGAAGCAACTTCGGCTGTTGACGAATTTGTTCGACGTGCCTGCTGAAGTGATTGGGCAGCTCTATCGATATCGCTGGCAGGTTGAATTGTTTTTTCGCTGGTTGAAAAGTTACGGCAACTTTCGGCACTTGATCAGTCAGACGAAAGAAGGGTTGCAGTTGAATTTATACGTTGCGATCATCGGTATCATGCTCATGTATTTGCATACCGGTTATCGACCGAGCAAGTACATGTTTGCATTGCTGGAAGGCGTTGCGATGGGCAACGGCAGCTTGGAAAGTATCATGCCTATTCTTAAAGAACGCGAACGCCAATGTGAAGTTGCCCGTAAATCGACAGCCAAGCGTAACGCCAAGAAAAAGTCCGCAAGCCAATAAGGCCACGGTCCACCAACCGCGAAGCCAACGCCGCCGCATGCGCTAAAATAAATCGAAAGCTCAAGACAACCCCAATCTGTTTACCTGACGGTTGAAAAGAAGTAAAACAATCAAAGTACGCAAACCATATTTTTACAATTACCGGACACTATTGGGCTGTGCCTGACGGGAGATTGAGAACCTGTGTTACTTCATCGTCAGGCACAGCCTGACCTACGTCTACTTCCCAATACAAAACAGATGCTTCTCACCACGTAAGAAAATCTGTCCATCTGAAACAGCCGGGCTCGCGTAGCAGTTTTCGCCGAGGGGGTTTTCGGAGACGACATTGTAGTCGGCACCCGGTTTAACTACGGTCATCACGCCAGGATCGGATAGGAAATACGCCAAGCCGCCGGCGGTGATCATTGAGGCACTGTAGTGTGGACCCATGCGTTTGACCCAGTGGGGTTCGCCTGATTCGGCGTCAAAGCAACTGGCGATTCCGGCGTCGGAGACGACAAAGAAATAGTCACTGCCGATGACTGCCGGCGAGGGAACATACGAGGCCCCTTTTTTCGTGCGCCAGCGAATATGCGTATCGGTCACATCGCCTGAGCCAGTGGGGTCGATGCACAAAATGTGGTGTTCAGGAAAACCGGCGGTCAGGTAGAGATATTTGTTGTTGTAGACTAACGAGGCCACAAATTGTTCGGTCGGCCCTTGCATGGTCCAGTGAATGGAGCCATCGTTCGGGTCGTAACTGGTCACAGCCAAACTGCCGGAAAGAATCATCTGCGTGCGGCCATCGATCTCTCGAATGATGGGCGTCACATAGCTGCGGGTTTTATTGGCCCGGTCAACCTTCCACACGGTTTTGCCTGTGTTTCGATCTAAGGCCGCAATGTAGGAACTGCCGTCGTGGTCTCCGTTAATGATTAGTTTGTCTTTGTAAATAACGGGGCTGGTGCAAAAACCATGCTTGGATGAAAACCGACCGACATCCACACGCCACTGTCGATTCCCCTCAAAATCATAAGCGGCCACAATTACATTGCCAGGCGTGGCTTTGCGCAGGTCAGAAATATCGGGCTGCAAGAAAGTCACGTAAACCGTTTTACCATCAGTGGCAGGTGTGCCAGAGGCGAAACTGTTTAAGTTGTGCTTGCGTTCAAGCGGGGCTTGGAAGATTGTTTTTTGCCACAGAGTTTTTCCCGTTTTTCGATCTAACGAAAGCAACACGCGATCTTCGGTTTCTTCGTCACAGGCCACTATAAAAACGCGTCCATTGGAAACGATGGGCGAGGAATGTCCCCAGCCAGGAAGTTCGACTTTCCAGGTAATGTTTTCTCCGGTGGTTCCGTCCCAGTGTGTCGGCACATTTTTCTCAATGCTACTGCCATCACCACGAGGGCCACGCCAACTGGGCCAGTCTTCTGCATTGGCCGTAGCTGAAAAAGACGGAAGGACAAACAATGTTAAAAGTAGGAAGAAAGAGGCAAAGCGCATAAGTCGTCTTTCATTTTCTAGTAGTGGTGGGGCAACGGGTGTGCTGAATAGGTGCAAGACTGTGTCAGAATAGACTCTTTTACCACGCTTTTGGGTTTGTTGCAAATCCAAGTCAACTATCGAGTTTTTATAGATCTAGGTTATAATGAATGATTCAGTATCCGTAGGTCAGGCTGTGCCTGACTGAGATTGAGAACCAAACTTGATTCATCGTCAGGCACAGCCTGACCTACGTTTGTTATTGCCTGCCTTTTGAGCCCTCCAAACTACTTATGAATTATCTATCAAAAATATCATTGACTTCTTTTATTGCAATTCTGACATGCTGCCAGTTTGCATCTGCGGAAGAGCCGCTTGATTTTAATCGTGATATTCGCCCTATCTTGTCGGCCAATTGTTTCTTTTGCCATGGACCGGATGAGGAAACCCAGGAAGCCGATCTTCGATTAGATACTGAAGATGGTTTATTCGCCGACTTGGGTGGTTACGCTCCAATTGTTGCCGGGCATCCTAAGAAGAGCGAAGCGTTTCGTCGAATTACCTCCGACGATGAAGACGAGCGAATGCCGCCGATCGATTCCAATAAAGAGTTGACGACAGATCAAATTCTATTGTTAAAGAAATGGATCGAGCAAGGGGCCAAGTGGAATAGCCACTGGTCGTTTGATTCGCCGGTGAAATCAACACCACCTAAAGTAAAGCAAAAGAAATGGGCCCGTACCGATATTGATCGTTATCTATTGGCCCGCATGGAACAAGCAGGGCTGAAGCCTTCGGTCGAAGCAGATACATACACGTTGATACGGCGATTGTATTTAGATTTGAATGGAATTCCCCCTTCAGTAGAAGAGGCAGACGCTTGGGCCGCTAGATTGTCGGAAGGAACTAAAGCTGCCAAAGAGAAGGCGTACGAAGAACTGGTTGATCACTTGTTAGCACAGCCAGCGTATGGTGAACGCTGGGCACGTCGCTGGTTGGACTTGGCCCGGTATGCTGATACCAACGGCTACGAGAAAGACCGGCACCGCGATATTTGGCGCTACCGAGATTGGGTCATCAACGCACTGAATGACGACATGCCGTATACTCAGTTCACCGTGGAACAACTGGCTGGCGACATGCTTCCCAATTCAACGCTCGATCAAAAAATTGCGACCGGCTTTCATCGTAACACGATGTTAAACGAAGAAGGGGGCATCGACCCGTTGGAGTTTCGATTTTATGCCATGACTGATCGAGTGAGCACCACCGGCACCACTTGGCTCGGTTTGACCACAGGCTGTGCACAGTGTCATACCCATAAATTCGACCCGATCACGCACGATGAATATTACGGCATGATGGCATTCTTGAATAATGCCAACGAGCCTGAGTTGCCGATTCCTGACGAAAGTGTCGTGGCAAGACGAGCGGCCAACTTGAAAAAAGCAGAGAAGTTAATTGCCCAGTTGCCAGAACAATGGCCGGTGGACGAGGAGAGTGATGTACCACCTGAAAAACAGCGCGAGACTGCTATTGAAGAAGCGTACCAAAAGTGGTTAGACGAGAGTCGTCTTCATAGTGTCGAATGGAAAACAATGCGACCCAGCTTGGCGACTTCGACGTTACCGCTATTAACAATTGAAGATGACGACGCGGTTTTCGCTTCCGGGGATACCGCCAAGATTGATATCTATACTTTGGAGTATGATCTAGCCGGCAAAACGGTGAATTCGATATTGCTGGAAACCTTGCCGGATGAACGTCTGCCGAGAGGCGGGCCAGGTTCGACTTACTATGAAGGAACCTTGGGCGATTTCTTTTTGGGTGAGATTCGATTGTTCGTCGATGGTGAGCCAGTTGAAATTGCTTCCGCCACTGAGAGCTATACGAAAAACCGTTATGGAAAAAATTCGACTTCGGCTGAATTGGCCTTCGATGGTGATCCACAAACTGGCTGGTCGGTTCACGACAGGCAAGGCGAACGACATACGGCGGCATTTGTGTTGAAAGAACCGATTACCTCGGGCAAGAAGTTAAAAATCAAAATGGCGTTTGGTCGTCACTATGCTAGTTCACTGGGCCGCTTTCGATTTTCGAGTAATTCATCAGAAAAAGAACCGATTGCCTACGATCTGTCGCCAGAAGTTCAGCACTTGTTGACGTTGTCAGACGATCAACTGGAAGCGAACGATCATCCGCAATTGAAAGCTGCATTTCTGTTGCAAGCGAAAGAATTAACCAAACAGACGGCCGATATTCGTAAGCTGTTAAAGCCCATTGCTTTGCCGACTAGTTTGGTGATGCAAGAACGGCCAGCTAATAATCGTCGTCCTACGCACTTGCATCATCGGGGTGAGTACTTATCGGCAAAACATTTGGTAGAGCCGCAAACGATTTCGGCCTTGCATTCATTTCCTGAAGGTGCGGAAAGAAACCGGCTTGGGTTCGCCCAGTGGATTGCTTCGCCACAGAACCCACTGTTTGCACGGGTGGCCGTCAATCGACATTGGGCCGCTTTGTTTGGCCGCGGATTGGTCGGCACGCTCGATGACTTCGGCATGCAGGGCGATATGCCGAGTCATCCGCAATTGCTTGATCACTTGGCGGTCAGTTATGCCCAAAACAACTGGTCAACCAAACACTTACACAAGCAAATGGTGATGAGTTCGGTCTATCGTCAAACGACGAATGTAGATGCAGGGCAAGTTGAACGTGACCCTGGCAATCAGTTGTTGTCACGTATGCCTCGCTTTCGTTTAGAAGCGGAAATCATTCGAGATGCGGCACTGAAATCATCGGGCATTTTATCTGCCAAAATGGGCGGACCGCCAGTGCGGCCTCCGCAGCCAGCAGGCGTCACCGAAGCTGCTTATGGAAAACAAAAGTGGAACGCGAATAGTGGGGAAGACCGCTATCGACGTAGTGTTTATACCTATCAAAAACGGACCGCACCGTTTGCCATGTTCAACACGTTTGACGCACCTAGCGGCGAATCGTGTGTGGCCACAAGAGATGTTTCCAACACCGCACTTCAGGCGCTGACGATGCTCAACGATGTGATGTTTCTTGAAGCGGCTCAAGCATTGGGTAAGAAAGTTGCCACTACGGAACTTACTGCCCCTGAGAGAGCGACGGCAATTTTTCGTGACGTCTTAACTCGCTCTCCAAGTGAAGCTGAAATCAAGCAGATATTAACTTTTGTTGATCAGCAGCAGACTCGATTTAGTGCTGATATCGAAAAAGCGAAACAAGTGAGTGGCGTCAAAGAAGATGCCACGGCGGTCGACGTGGCCGTTTGGACTACCGTCGCCCGAGCCCTATTCAACCTAGATGAAACCGTAACCCGGAACTAATAAACGATGTTTAGTGATAAAATACAACAAGACGTGAGTCGTCGCCATTTCTTTCAAGACTGTGGCGTCGGGCTGG